>JAIXSW010000416.1 GCA_027484495.1 Gammaproteobacteria bacterium | reverse complement strand
CGTGACACACCTTTTGGTGAGGTCAGGTTGCGGCTGTTTTCATCCAGCGTCCAGCCATTAAACTTCACGACGCTCTTATGTTCTTCGACCACAGGCTGAGCCACTGTACGGCTTAACAGATTGCGGGCGCGGATAGTCAGTTCACGTGGGTTAAATGGTTTGGTCAGGTAGTCATCGGCGCCAATTTCCAGACCCAGAATGCGATCAACTTCGCTATCGCGGCCGGTCAGGAAAATTAAACCGATATTTTCTTTCTGGCGTAATTCACGCGCCAGAATTAAGCCATTTTTCCCTGGCAGATTAATGTCCATAACGATCAGATTGACAGCATTGTCGGTCAGTTGCTGATGCATCTCTTCACCATTAATGGCTTCGAGAACATCATAGCCTTCGCCTTCGAACAACTGGACCAGATTTAAACGGGTTACTTCCTCGTCTTCAACGATCAAAATCACCGGCGTCTGCATGGAGATAAACCTTATGTTAACTATGTTGGATTTTCGCGCGAGTCGAAACTGGTCAAATGACAAGCGATTGTCATTTTTTTTGCAATTATAGCTTTGGGTCCAATTGTTAACAAGTGATTTTGTTAACAATTAGATTTTGCTTAAATATATAGGGTTTTATTGAAGATATTCATTTAAAAACAGTTGTTTATGAATATTATAGCGTTGATGCTGCGCTGCTTTTTACGATAACCGGAAAATCAAACAGGATATCGACACCTTCACCTAACGAACTTTCCAGGCTTATTTTGCCGTTTAATGCCTGAGTAACCAGGTTGTACACCAGATGCATCCCCAGACCACTGCCGCCTTCACCCCGTTTTGTTGTGACGAAGGGGTCAAAGATCCGTTTTTTGATATGTTCAGGCACGCCAGAGCCGTTGTCTTTGTATCGGATTTGACAGCGGTTTTGCTCTACTTTTACCGTGATGTTGATGGTGCCGTGATCGGTATGTTCAAAGGCATGGATCAGGCTGTTCATTATCAGATTGATCAGGATCTGATTGATAGGGCCGGGTTTGCTGTCAATTTCCAGCTGTGGATCACATTCGACCAACACTTGGTGCTGGGTCTTTTTCAGATTGGGCCGCAATGACAACAAAACTTCATTCATCAGCTGCAACATATTAAATTGCCTGCGGTTTTCGTTCGACTGATCCACTGCCACCTGCTTAAAGCTGCGGATCAAACTGGCTGCGCGCTCCAGATTACGATAGATAATGCCGAGGTTTTCTTTGCTTTCACTTAAAAATTTCGCCAGCTGATTTGACGTCAGCTTTTTATCATCGAAGGCCTTCTGAATATCGGTCAATTTGTCCTGCATCAGCGTCGACGCTGTTACACCAAGGCCAATCGGTGTATTTACCTCATGGGCAACACCGGCCACCATTTGGCCAAGGCTGGCCATTTTTTCAGTTTCAACAATCTGATTCTGGTACTGATGCAGTGTCTCGAGTGTGTTTAACAGATCCTGGTTCGAACTTTTCAGTGCGACAGTCCGTTCATTAATTTTTGCTTCAAGCCCTTGGTTTAAATGGCGAATCTCCTGCTCAGCCTGTTGCAGTTTATTGATTTGCTGTTCAATGCGTTCGAGCATGTTATTGACGGCGCGACCGAGCATTTGCAGCTCTTCAATGTCGGTAACCGGCATTCTGACCGAGTAATTTTTCTCTTTGGTTACTTTTTGCACAGTTGTTAGCAATGTTTCAATCGGCGCGGTAAACCGGCGCTGCAACATGCGGCTGATGAAATAAGCGCACAGTAAAGCAATCACCGCAATCAACAGATCAAACAGGATCCGGCTTTGCACATACTTGCCAAGCTCGGCCATACTGGCGCGAATGTAGATATACCCGAGCTTTTTCCCTTCAAACTCAACAACTTTACTGATTTCGACAATGTCACCTTCAAACTGAGGCTGCTGTAGTTTTTCGACTTTGCTGAATTGTGTGGGGTGGGGGCCAACGTCACGTCTGTTATAACTGGAAAAAAAACTAAGCTCGCCGGTTTCAGCTGTTAATTTGTAGATATGAATGTTGTGCAAAATATCAACAGCAGCAAAAGATTTCAGCCGGTTTTCTTCGATCTCCGGGTCGTCATACAAAATGCCGGCGACGGAGTTAAATGCGATGATATTGGCGTAGGCGTGCAGCTGATCTATCAGTTTTTTCTTTTGAAAACTAATATCCTGCAGCGTGGAAATAGTCAGCGATGCCAGTAACGTGACACTGCAAATCAGCATCACAACCCAGCTCAGCGCTGCTTTGATAGATGTCGTGCGTAATAAGGAATTCATGTATCCGTTCACAGCCCCTTACAACATTCTCACCAGGCATCGCCCCGACATCTGATTGATTTGGCGGAGACTTTCGCGTTTGAGATAGCGCTGAGTGATGTTATGCACTTTCAGGTAATTAAGCAAACGACCTGACAAAATTCTTTGGCTGGGTTATAGTCAGCGCCGACATGCAATTGCTGACAGGAGCCTTTGATGGATCTGTGGGAAAGCTATAAAACCAGCGTGTTTTTGTGTCACCAGCCTTTGGGTGACCAAATCAATTTCGCCATCATCAGCGCGCAAAATCCACATGGTGATGTAAAACATCATCAGCTGAACCTGACTTTAGATTGTCAGTTCGAAACCCGTTTAAATGCTGCACATTTACCCCATCGCCGACTGATTGGCGCTTCACCGGATTTATCATTTCAGGAACATAGCTGGGCAGTGTTGTGCGACAAAGCCACAGCAGTTGAACTGGCACGGAAATTTTGTCAGAACGCCATTTATTGGGTCGAAGCCGGTGAGTTGTATCTGGTACCGGCGTTGTTTAAAAATCACGAAGAATATCTTGGTACTTACCAAAGCCGGCAGATCTATCTGGCGGACTGAGTTTAAGCTGTAAAAAAAGGCGCTCGAGGCGCCTTTTTCTGTTAAACCGCTACTTAGCCGGCAAACTTACTGTAATACACGACAAAACCCTGCTGGCGTGCCAGTTCTTTGACATTACCGAAGGCTGTTTGCAGCCACTGGGCATAAGGCAAGTGGGCGTTAGCAACCAGCGTCAGCGTGCCGCCAGTGGCTAAATGTTGCTTACATTGGCTGATAAACAACTCCGCTACAGACAAATCGGTTTTTAAGCCGGTATGAAACGGCGGGTTACTGACAATATGCTGAAACTTCGGCAAGCCTGCAGAAAGGCCATCCTGACACAAAGTGGTACCCTGCAATTGATTCAGTTGCAGCGTGGCTTGTGCCGATGCGACAGCGAGAGCACAGATGTCAGTGGCATATAGTTCTATCGACGGCTGTTGCTGCTTCAGCAAGGCGCCGATAATGCCGGCGCCACAGGCAAAATCCAGTACCTTGCCAGCCTGCACATGACCAAGATGTTTTAGCAACAAAGCGGTGCCGGCATCGAGTTTACCGTGGTTAAACACGCCGGGTAGCGAGCAAAACTGCAGTTGTTGATTGTTGCTGCCAACCTGCGCTGTTAATGTGAACCGGCCAAAATCCTGTTTTGGCAACGGCTTATCAAACAGCCCGTTTAACACAAACCACAGACAATGTTTGGCGTTATCAAGCTTGTGGGCATGTAACCCGAGCTTTTCGGCATGGGCGACCAGGCTCTTTATACCGCCTTTGTTATCACCAACCAGATATACCAGCGTGTCGGCATGAATCACAGGCGCGAGTTCAGCCAGCGTAAACGCCAGCTGCTCTTTGCTTTTTGGATAAAACAACACGACAGTGTCGAACTGCTCCTGGCAGTCCAGCCGGGCGGAAAAAAAGCAGGTACGGGCACGGCCAAAGGCTTTAGCGACTGCAGCATCGGTGCAATAAACACTGAAATCGACGGCAGCGGCTTGAAGTTCCTGCGCCAGATCGTCAGCCATCGGCTCGACCAGCAGTACTTTGCCCTGTAAATCATTGCGGTTGCGCAGCACCAGCTGGCTTTGTGGGAACAACATCAGGATTGCCGCTCAAACATCAGATCCCAGACGCCATGGCCGAGTTTAACGCCACGGTTTTCGAATTTAGTCAAAGGCCGGTGATCAGGTCTTGGTACGTATTGCTGATCTTCCGCCTGATTGCGGTAACCTTCGGCGGCCATCATCACTTCCAGCATATGTTCCGCGTAGTTTTCCCAATCGGTCGCCAGATGGAACACTCCGCCGATCTTCAGTTTTTGCCGCAGCATCTGGACAAAATCTGGTTGCACAATACGGCGCTTGTGATGGCGTTTTTTATGCCACGGATCCGGGAAGAATAATTGAATTGTGTCTAATGATGCGTCCGGAATGCAGTCACGCAGTACTTCTACCGCATCATGTTCGAACAAACGCAGGTTTTGCACCGCTTCAGTTTCGGCTTCGCCCAAACAGGCGCCTACGCCTGGTTTGTGCACTTCGATGCCGATAAAATCCATCTGTGGCGCAGCTTTGGCCATCGCCACCAGCGATTTACCCATGCCAAAACCGATCTCCAGCACCAGCGGTGCTTTACGGCCAAAAACCTGTTCTAAATCATAGAGCTCTGCCTGATATTCCAGCCCCATCGTGGGCCAGAACAGTTCCAGGCTGCGTTGCTGACCTTTGGTCAAGCGGCCTTCACGCAGGACAAAACTGCGGATCCGACGCAGATATTTCGGCTCTTCAGCCGATGTTGCTGCATCCGGCAGATCCGGTTGCGCTAAAACTGACTGGTCGGGATTGGCTTGCTGACTCATCGGGAACTCCGCTTAAAAAAGGCCGCATATTATGCCGCCTGTGGCCACAATGCTCAACCTGCATCTGTTGGCAGTTGGCGCCGGGACGTTTAGACTGCGCGCCTGAGTAGTCGGTGGCCAGGATATAATTTTGAGCAGTATGCGAAATAGCGACACAGCGCCAGATGCGGGCAAAGCTGAACTAGCAGTGATTAGTGCTAAGGTCATTGAGTGGCAGCGCAGTCATGGTCGTCATCAGTTACCCTGGCAACAGGACGTCACGCCATACAAAGTGCTGGTATCTGAATTAATGCTGCAACAGACTCAGGTTGCGACTGTGATCCCGTATTTCAATCGCTGGATGCAGACCTTTCCCAACGCCGAAGCGCTGGCAGCTGCTGCCGAAGATGAAGTGATGCGATTGTGGCAGGGCCTTGGTTATTATGCCCGGGCACGTAATTTACAAAAAGCCGCCCGTTATATCGCAGAGCTTGGGGAGTTTCCGGCAACGCTCGATGCTTTATTACAGGTGCCGGGAGTCGGCCGTTATACCGCCGGTGCCATCATGTCGTTTGCTTATCAGCAATATGGGCCTATCGTCGACGGGAATGTCCGGCGTTTGTATTGCCGGTTATTTGCCCTCGACGGCATCCCCAATACGCCGGCGCTGGAAAAACAACTCTGGGCGAAAGCTGAGCTGTTGACACCGAATCATCAACAAGCACATCCGGATTGCCGCGCTTTTGCCCAAGGCTTGCTGGATCTGGGCGCGACGGTTTGTAAACCACGCCAGCCTTTGTGTGAGTTGTGTCCGCTGGCCGCGCATTGCCAGGCGTTAGCGCAAAATCGGATCGCATCACTGCCTAATGCCAAACCGAAAAAGACCGTACCGGTCAAAGACGGCCATTTTCTGCTGATCCGGCAACAGCAAAAAGTCTTGCTGGTAAAAAGACCTGGCGCCGGCATTTGGCCCGCACTCTGGTGTTTACCACAACCTGAGTTGGCACCGGCAGATGCTGAACTTATCGGTGAATTCAGTCACCAGTTCACCCATTACAAATTGCAGGCAAAAGTCTGGGCGGCTGAACTGACGCTGCAAAACGCCGAACAAGCCTGGGTTGATCTGAGCAGTCTGGATGATTTTGGCTTACCGGCGCCGGTGCGGCTTTACCTGCAATCAATGCTAAAAGCAGACTAGCCCGGTAACGGCATTTGTGAAAAACGCCTGCAGCCAAACTAAAATGCATTACAATAGCGCCACTTGTGCTATTCGGAGATATTAAATGGCCCGCGATGTATATTGTGTATTCCTGAAAAAAACCGCCCCTGGTCTGGATTTCCAGCTGTATCCGGGCGAGCTTGGCAAAAAAATCTTCGACAACATCAGCAAAGAAGCATTTTCGCAGTGGCAAAGCAAACAGACCATGCTGATCAATGAGAAAAAACTCAACATGATGAACCTCGAACATCGCAAACTGCTGGAAGAGCAGATGCAGAAGTTTTTGTTTGAAGGCGAAGCTGTTGATATTGAAGGCTATGTGCCACAAGCTAAATCTTAAGCCGGAACTGACCTATGGCCCGTCGCCTGCCGCCGCTAAACGCATTAAAAGCCTTTGAAACGGCTGCCCGCCATTTAAGCTTTACCAAAGCGGCAGAGGAAATGTTCGTCACTCAGGCGGCGATCAGCCATCAGATCAAAGCGCTGGAAGACCATCTTGGCCTCAAGTTGTTTATGCGGAAAAACCGCTCTTTATTGCTGACGGAAGAAGGCCAGGGTTATTTCCTCGATATCAAAGAAATTTTCCTGCAATTACACGAAGCCACTGAAAAACTGCTGGCACGCGGCGCCAAAGGCTCGTTGACGGTCAGTCTGCCGCCCAGTTTTGCCATCCAGTGGCTGGTGCCGCGGTTAAGTCTGTTTAGTGAGCTGAATCCAGATATTGATGTGCGCATTCGCGCTGTCGATTACGAAGAAGGTTCGCTGACTGACGACGTCGACGTCGCGATTTATTATGGCCGCGGCAGCTGGCGCAATCTGCATGCAGACAAGCTGCATACCGAATATCTAGTGCCGGTGTGTTCCCCAATGTTGTTGAACCGGGCTAAACCGTTAAACGAACCGGCGGATTTACGTTTTCATACGCTGTTGCACGATGGCACCCGTGAAGCCTGGAAAGCCTGGTTTACCAGTCAGGGTTTTAAGCATTTTAACGTCAATCAGGGGCCGATTTTCAGTCATACCGCGATGGTGCTGCAGGCTGCTATTCATGGGCAGGGCGTGGCGCTG
>JAIXSW010000446.1 GCA_027484495.1 Gammaproteobacteria bacterium | reverse complement strand
CCACGGTGCTGGTGACTTATGTCGCGACGCAAATCGGCTTTGCCACCTCGTGGATGAACCCGTTTAATGTGGCGATCGCGCAGGGCATTGCCGAGATCCCGCTGTTTTCCGGTCAGGAATTGCGGATGGGGATGTGGGCAGTGTTCACGCTGTTTGGGCTGGTTTTTACTATGCGCTACGCCGCCCGTATCAAAGCCAATCCAACGCTGTCGCTGAGCTATGAATCTGATTTACGTCAACGCGATCAACAAAACAGTCAGGTTGTCACCGAATACCAAACGCTGGATTCGGTGATCTTACTGGCCTTTTTTGCCGGTCTTGGCTGGATCATCTGGGGGGTGACCACCCGTGAATATTACATCCCTGAAATTGCCAGCCAGTTTTTTACCATTGGTATTGTGATTGGCGCGATCGCCGTGATTGGCCGGCGGATGCGGGTGAATGATGTCGCCGATGGTTTTAAGCAAGGCGCCGCTGAGTTGCTGCCGGCCGCCATGATTGTTGGTATGGCCAAAGGCATGTTGTTGCTGCTCGGCGGTGGCGATCCAGAAACGCCATCGGTGCTGAACACCTTGTTGTATTACTCCGCGCAATCGCTGCAGGATTTACCGACGTATCTGTCGGCCTGGCTGATGCTGATTGTGCAGTCAGTGATTAACTTCTTTGTCTCGTCCGGTTCAGGCCAGGCGGCGTTGACGATGCCGCTGATTGCACCGTTGTCCGATCTGATTGGCCTGTCGCGTCAGACTGCTGTGCTGGCGTTTCAGCTTGGCGATGGCCTGACCAATTGCATTATTCCCACTTCTGCGGCGCTGATTGGCTGCCTCGGTGCTGTGCGGCTCGACTGGACTATCTGGCTGCGTTTTGTCTGGCGCCTGCAGCTGTATCTGTTTGGTCTTGCCAGTCTGTTTATGCTGCTCGCCGTGGCCATTCAATATCAGTAAAAGGAATTTTCTGTGAACTCAATTCTTCTGTTTAAAAATGCTGAATTAATGGCGCCAGGTCCTTTAGGCCGGCAGGATCTGGTGGTGGCCGGCAACCGGATTGCCGCCATTGGCAGCGATTTTAATCTGGCGGGTAGCAACTTACCGGTGACGGTGATCGACTGCGCCGACTACTACCTGACGCCGGGTTTTGTTGATTCGCTGGTGCATTTTATCGGTGGTGGCGGCGAAGGTGGTTTTGCCACCCGCACGCCGGAAATGCAGCTGACCGACGCCACACTGGGCGGCGTCACCACCGCTATTGGTGTGCTCGGAACGGATGCGACGACGCGCACCCTGACTAACCTATTGGCCAAAGCTCATGCGCTGGAGACTGAAGGCATCAGCACTTATTGCCATACCGGTTCTTATGAAATTCCATGTCGCACGCTGACCGGCAGCATCACCGACGACTTGATTTTGATCGACAAGTTTATCGGTGTAGGTGAAATTGCCATCAGCGACCATCGCTCGTCGCAACCCACCACTGAAGAGATCCGTAAAGTCGCAGCTGCGGCGAGGGTTGGTGGGATTTTATCCGGTAAAAGTGGGGTGGTCAGTGTGCACGTCGGTGCTGGTGAACGTATTTTACAGCCGCTGTATCAGGCGGTCAGCGGCACTGAACTGCGGCTCAAACAGTTCTACCCAACCCATATGAACCGCAATCGCCGGGTGTTTGAAGCCGGGGTGGAGTTTGCCAAAAAAGGCGGCGTGATTGATTTTACCACCAGTACTACCGACTTCGATTTGCAGCATGGTGAAGTCGCGGCTGCGGCGGCACTGGCCGAAGCGCTGTATCTGGGCATCGCGCCATTGCAGCTGACTTTAAGCTCAGATGGCAATGCCAGTTTGCCGCTTTATAACGACGACGGAGAGCTGCAGGGCCTGCAGGTTGGGCAAGTCCGCAGTTTGTTCCAGAGTATGCGCGATGCGGTGCAGCGCCATCATGTGCCACTGGCGCAGGCGCTGACCAGCGTGACGGCAGCGCCGGCTGCAGTGCTTGGATTGCAGCAAAAAGGCCGGTTGGCACCGGGACTGGACGCGGATTTGGTGCTGTTACGCCGCGACGATCTGCAAATCGACTCAGTGATCGCCAAAGGCCGGATCCTGGTGCAAGCCGGCCAGGCGCTGGTCAGGGGCACTTTTGAGCGCTAGTGACTGCCGGATCTGTGGTGCACTGTTAGGTGTGACGCAAAGGTGAAAGCGGGTCGTTACAGACCCGCCGAGCCCTCAGCGCATCGTAACGAACTCTTCGGCAGAAGTTGGGTGAATGGCCACACAGTTATCAAAATCGGCTTTGGTGGCGCCCATTTTGATTGCGACGGCAAAACCTTGCAGCATTTCATCCGCAGCGTAGCCAATCACATGTAAGCCGACGATCTTTTGGCTGGGACCGACACACACCAGTTTCATCCGTGTTTGCTCGCGGTGCGAGGTTAGCGCGCGGTACATTGCGGTGAATTCGCTGTTATAGACTTTGACCGCCGCGTCGCCGAATTCAGCGCGCGCCTGCGCCTCGGTCTGGCCGATAGTGCCAATCGGTGGATGCGAAAACACCACGGTAGGCACTAAGTCGTAATTGAGATGTTCATCGGTTTTGCCGTTGAATAAGCGTTCTGACAAGCGCCGGCCTGCCGCAACCGCGACCGGCGTCAGTGCCAGCCGGCCGGTATTATCGCCAATGGCATAAATACCCGGCACATTGGTGTTCTGGTATTTGTCGGTCGGAATAAAACCCTGTGCGTCAGTCTCGACTCCAGCAGCTGCAAGATTGAGATTTTGCGTG
>JAIXSW010000388.1 GCA_027484495.1 Gammaproteobacteria bacterium | reverse complement strand
GTCGCCGCGGTTGGCGTCGATGCTGCCAAAGATGCCGAGCGAAATAGCGGTCGCCACTTCATGGTGGAACGAATGGCCGGCCAGTGTGGCGTGGTTGGCTTCAATATTGACGCGGAATTCTTTCTCCAGGCCATATTGTTTCAGGAAGCCGTACACAGTGGCCGAGTCATAATCGTATTGATGTTTGGTCGGTTCTTGCGGTTTTGGCTCAATCAGCAGCATGCCTTTAAAACCGATTTTGTGTTTGTGCTCAACCACCATTTGCATAAAGCGGCCTAATTGCTCACGCTCCTGACGCAGGTCGGTATTGAGCAGTGTTTCATAACCTTCACGGCCGCCCCACAATACATAGTTTTCCCCGCCTAAACGCTGAGTGGCGTTCATCGCATGGAACACCTGAGTGGCGCCGTAGCTGAACACTTCCGGATCCGGGTTCGTCGCTGCACCTGCGGCATAACGCGGGTTGCTGAACAGGTTCGCGGTGCCCCACAGCAGTTTGACGCCGGTTTCCGCCTGTTTTTGCTCCAGCACGTCGGTCATCGCCGCAAAGTTATTGATGTACTCGCGGATGCTGTTGCCTTCCGGCGCCACGTCAATGTCATGAAAACAGTAATAAGGGATGCCCAGCTTGCTGAAAAATTCAAAGGCGACATCGGCTTTTTGCCGGGCCCGTTCCATCGCATCACCGGCTTCCAGCCAAGGCCGGCCAAAAGTGCCCTGACCAAATACGTCCTGGCCGTTCCAGCAGAAGTTATGCCAGTAACAGGCGGCCATGCGTAAATGCTCGGCCATGGTTTTACCAAGGATTTTTTCATTGGCGTTGTAATGTTTAAACGCCAGTGGGTTGGTGCTGTCGGCGCCTTCAAACACGATTTTGTCTAAGTTGTCGAAATACTGAGCCACGCTGCTCTCCTGAATATCATCGATACGGTTGGTGCTGTTGTTGTCATGGTGGGCGCTGGCTGGCATTCCCACAATTATGTTTTTTCAGAGCAATCTTGTGCTTTTCATCACAAGGGGGGCGCTGAGACCCCAAGCGCCTGCCGCGCAGGCAATTGGCCTAAAAATGCGGCTTCAGCGCGTCGTACAAAGCTATAAAACTGTTGTAACGCGCCGTCAGCGCCTGATGGCGTTGTGGGGCCGGCTGGTGCGAACTGACCAGTGGCGGCGGTGGACATAAGGTCACCGCAGCGACATCCGGGTTCAGCGCCAGCGCCGCCAATCGGGCCGCGCCCAGTGCCGGGCCGACTTCGCCGCCTTCGCGGAAATTCAGTGGCAAATTCAGCACGTCGGCCAGTAACTGTCGCCAGTAGGCACTGCGCGCACCACCGCCAATCAGATTGATTTCATGCGGAATACCGCTGGCGCTATGCAGCGCTGCTGCACCCTGCGCTAAGGCAAAACTGACACCTTCCAGCACCGAATAAGTCATGGCGACACGGTCGGTGTCGTGCGTCAGGCCAAACCAGACGCCACGGGCATTGGGGTTGTTATGCGGGGTGCGTTCACCGGATAAATACGGCAGGAAAATCGGCGCTGCGGCCGGAATGCCATGAGGCCAGTCGGCAGCTTGTTCCAGCTCTGCTAACAGCTCCGCCACCGGGACTTTCATCAGCTGTTCGCTGTACCACTGCAAGCAACTGGCAGCGCTTAAGGTGACGGCCATCAGATGCCAGCTGTTTGGCAGCGCATGGCAAAAGGCGTGCACGGCGGAATCCGGATTGGCGCTGTAGCCTTGGCTTACCGCGAAATAAACGCCGGACGTGCCAAGTGACAGCATCGCCTGACCCGGCGCGAGAATGCCGGCGCCGACCGCACCGGCAGCATTATCGCCACCGCCGGCCACCAGCGGCACTTGCGCCATGCCCCAGCGCGCCGCTAAATCGCTGCTCAGCACACCGGTGATTTGATTGCCTTCATACAGTTTTGGCATTTGTGAGCGACTAAGGCCACAAACACACAGCAGTTCATCGCTCCAGTCACGGGCCGCCATATCCAGCCACAAAGTGCCGGCCGAGTCAGACATGTCTGAGGCGAAGTCGCCGCTTAAACAAAACCGCAGATAGTCTTTGGGTAATAACACCATCGCGACGCGGCCAAAAATGTCCGGCTCATGTTCACGTACCCAGAGTAATTTTGGCGCGGTAAAACCCGGCATCGCCAGATTGCCGGTGATATCAGAAAGTTCTGGCTCGCGCTCTGTCAGTTGTTGGCACTGCGCGCCACTTCGGCCATCGTTCCATAAAATCGCCGGGCGCAGGATTTGATGCTGCGCATCGAGCAAAGTTGCGCCATGCATCTGACCGGCCAGGCCAATGGCCTGGACTGTGCTTAAATCGTGGCGGGCACTTAAAGCGACCAAACATTGTTGTAAGGCAGCCCACCAATGCGCGGGGTCCTGTTCAGACCACAGTGGCTGTGGCCGGTTGACGGTCAGCGGAGCACTGACGCTGTCAATTACATGGTCTTGCGCATCCAGCAAAATCACTTTGATGCCGGATGTGCCTAAATCGATGCCTATATACATGGGCCAAATCACTTCTGTTACCTGGAAAAGATGGGCTCATGCTTGGCGTTTGGCTGTCTGACGGCAATTATGAAAATTCATAATTTGCTGTTGAATTCTGCTTTCGACTTCCAGTCTTGATCCTTGTCAGTCTATTATCGATGCGGATAAGACGATTTTACTGATAACCAAAAAAGATAAAGACGGTGGAATTATGTTCAAGGCAAAACACAGTATTACGCTGCTGTTTAACGCAAACAAAGTGTACGATCGACAGGTGATTGAAGGCATTGGGCATTATCTGCAGTCGTCGAAAGTCGACTGGGATGTGTACCTCGAAGAAGATTTTTTATGCCGGCTGGAGCATATCCAGGAGTGGGGCGGTGACGGCATTATCGCCGACTTCGACGACATGGAGATCCAACGCGCGTTAGCCGGTGCCAGCAAACCCGTGGTTGGGGTCGGCGGTTCTTACGCCAATGCGCAGGATTATCCGCCGGTGCCTTATGTGGCGACCGACAACTATGCGTTGGTGCAGGCCGCGTACGAGCATTTAAAGCGCAAAGGTCTGGACCGTTTCGCGTTTTACAGCGTGCCGGCTGATGAAAACCATCGCTGGGCCGCCGAGCGTGAAAACGCCATAAAAAAACTTACCGCCAAAGACGGCTACGACTGCCAGATTTATAGCGGTCATTGCACCAGGCCTGAAACCTGGCAATATGCGATGAACCGGCTGACCGACTGGATCCAGTCCCTGCCGAAACCTATCGGCATTATCGCTGTGACCGATTCGCGCGCCCGCCATCTGCTGCAGGCTTGCGAACACGTCGGCATTATAGTGCCGGACAATATCGCCATTATCGGTATCGACGATGATGACATTGCGCGGTATTTAAGCCGCATCAGCTTAAGTTCGGTGACGCAGGGCTGTTTTGAAATGGGTTATCAGGCGGCGAAATTGTTGCATACCCAGCTCAATAACATCGATGTCGGCCGTAAACGCATTCTGGTGTCGCCAGTCGGCGTAGCGTCCCGGCAGTCGACCGACTTTAAAGCACTGCGCGACCCTTATGTGATCCAGGCGATGCACTACATCCGCCGCAATGCCAGCCGTGGAGTGAAGGTGGAGCAGGTCACTGATTTTGTGGGCATCTCGCGCTCCAATCTCGAGCAACGGTTTCGCGCCGAACGGGGTCATTCGATCCACACCGAGCTGCACAATCAGAAGCTGACCCGCGCCTGCAAAATGCTGATCGACACGCAGGTCAATCCAACCGAAATCGCCAACCTCTGTGGTTACCCGTCGTTGCAATATATGTACGCGGTATTCAAACGCCATTTTGGCCAGACGCCGAAGGAATACCGCATGGCCCGCGGTGAAGCCTTTGTTGATCAGGCGGTGAATGATTAGGGGGATGTGGCTGCGCAATATGCCAGCCACTGCCACTTTCCATGATGAGTTTAAAACTCGTCGTGGAATTGGTTTAACACATCCATGTGCTGATGGAGAACCCGCGCCACTTCGATACCTTGCGGTTTGGCGGAGCGGTAGAACAAGATATGTTTACCACAAGGAAAACTCCGGGCACCTGGCGCTATCTCGTCGCGTTGTCGGCCCAATTCGGGCTGTAACGCCAACATTCGTAAAGTTTTATCCAGCTCTGCCAGATAAGATCTGGCTTGCGCGGTTCCCCAACGGCTGATTGCTGTTGCAGCAATCCCTCTAAGATCGGATTCAGCTAGCGCCGACAGCCGGTAACTAGCCATTTGTTTCAGAGCTTACTTCAGCAAAAATATCGAGAGCACTTTTTGATGTTGATTCACCTGTGGAAAGCTGTTCAAAGCCTCTTGCCACTTCTTGTCTGAGGATTTCAAGCTGTTGTTGTTTCAACATATCTTTCTCAAACAATAAACGTAGCCCGTCACGAATCACTTCACTCGCCGAGGTGTACAAGCCTGAAGCGATTTTTTCGTTGATCCGTTTCTCAAACTCTGTACCCAATGTGATATTCATTGCTACCTCAACGTTACTTGCAATATGCGCATATTATGCCTGTGTTGTGCGTGTGGCAATATGCTTTGGGGAGCTGGCACAATGAGCAATCTATTTACTGCAATCTGGAATAACACATCATCCCCGGCCAAAAATCGCACAGCGCTGATGTGTTTTCATAACCGCCAAAGCATTGCCGCCTGGCGGTTTTTTCCTTCTAATTCATCAGGAAAAATGGAGATACACTGATGAATTTAACACTGAAATTTACGTCGGCCGCTTTGCTGGGCCTTGGCCTGTGTGCCTGTCAGGATGCCAAGGTGGTTGCCCCGGCCGCGACGGCAACGCCCGTTGTCCAGGCAGCACCTGCTGCTGCGGCATTTGACTGGTTTAGTTATGAAGGCCGTGACCCGCAGTTCGCTGCGCCTGTCACCGCCGGCACTTACCAAAACCCGGTACTCGCCGGTTATTTCCCGGACCCGACTATCACCAAAAGAACCAATGCCGACGGCTCCGAAGATTTTTACATGGCGGTATCGTCTTTTGTCATGACGCCGGGCTTGCCAATTTTGCACAGTAAAGATCTGGTGAACTGGCAGCTGGTTGGCCATGCGCTGGAGCGCGACTCGCAGTTTGATATGCGCGGCCAGCAAATCTCGCAAGGCATTTACGCGCCGACCATCCGTTATCACGACGGCGTGTTTTATCTGATAAACACCACAGTTGCGACCCAAACCACCAAGGGCGGCAATTTCATCATGACCGCGACCGATCCGGCCGGCCCCTGGTCTGATCCGATTTGGCTGCCGGAAGTGCCTGGCATCGACCCGGATATCTTTTTTGACGACGACGGCAAGGTTTATATCACCCACAATGCCGAAGCGCCGGGCGAAGCTTTATACGAAGGCCATCGCGCCATCTGGATGTGGCAGTACGATCCGGTGCAAAAAGCGGTGTTGAAAGATTCGAAAAAACTGCTGGTCAATGGCGGCGTCGATTTGGCGAAAAAACCGATCTGGATTGAAGCGCCGCATCTGATCAAACACAACGGCTGGTACTACCTGATTTGTGCCGAAGGCGGCACGGCCGACCAGCATTCTGAAGTGGTGTTTCGCAGCAAAAGTCTGAACGAGCCTTTTGTGCCCTGGGAGAAAAATCCGATCCTGACGCAGCGTGATTTAGCCCCGAACCGGCCCGATCCGGTGACCACCGCCGGCCATGCTGATTTTGTCCAGCTGGCAGATGGCAGTTGGTGGGCGGTGTTTCTGGCGACACGGGCTTATGATGAGCAGTATTTTAATGCCGGCCGCGAGACCTTTTTATTACCGGTGAGCTGGCAAGACGGCTGGCCGATGATTCTGCCGCAAGGCGAAGTGATCCCGATGCGACCGGCGCTGCCTGCCAGTCTCGCCGGTAAAATGCCGAAAGTCGCGGAGCCTTTAACCGGCAATTTCAGCTGGCGTGATGACTTCACCGCAACAACGCTTTCCAAACACTGGTATCAACTGCGGGAGCACAGCAAAGCCAAAGTACAGCTGGACGGCCAGCAGTTAAACCTGCAGCCGGCCGCGACGCTGGCAACCATCGAGCAACCGGCTTTTGTGGCGCGGCGGCAGCAGCATCTGCATTATGATGCCAGCACGGCACTGCAGCTACCGGCGGCCGGCAGCTCTGCCGGAATAGCCGCTTTCCAGAACGAACAATATCATTATTATCTCGGCGTGCGCCGCCACCCGGAT
>JAIXSW010000337.1 GCA_027484495.1 Gammaproteobacteria bacterium | reverse complement strand
TTCACATCCAGGTTGTTGTCGCTGGATACAGCGCGACCGTCACGGCCTGAAGTACTGGTTACAACTGCTTTATAGATAACTTGCATGATAGAGCTCCTGATTATGTTGATGGTTTCGCGTTTCGCGTATTTCGCAAAGTATTATCGCGATAACCATTTAGTTAAAAAAACAACCTTTGTTTTGCTGCTGCCCCTATGGTGTTTACCGTGCCGCAGTCTGTTCACCAGGTCATTTATGTTCTGGCTTGAGATAAAGATATCGCGATAACAGTTATCGCGCAATCAATATTTTTTTAATTTGAATAAATGCAAGTTATGTGCTTGATTATTAAATGATAAATACTTTTTGATTGCTGGGTTTGTCAGGTTAATCTGGCCTTGCGGCTAGTTAAATATTGGCTTGGTAGCTTTTGCGGACATTAAAACTGGGATTCATTGTACGGCGACGCTTCGCTCGCCGATACCTACTAATTCATTCTTAGCGTAGGTATCAGCCAGCGTCAGCGCCGCCGTACAGAACCTGTCAAACGATTGCAACTTGCTTCTGGTCGCCAAGATTAGCACGGATGGTTACGGTAGATGGAAGAGGAATGGAGCGGGCGATTGCTGGCTGCAATCGCCCAAACGGCAGCATTTACAGCAAATTCGCAGCCAGATAGGCCAGCGCGTAGGCGAGCAGGCCGTAACCGACGACTAGCCCGACAGCGATCCGGTTGCTGCCGGTTTCGGCGCGGATGGTGGCGACGGTGGCGACACATTGCAGTGCGACCACGTAGAACAGCAGCAGGCCAACACCGGCACCAAGCGCCAGACCGTCGGCCTGAATATTGGCGGCAAGGCCAGCAATGTTTTCGTCGGCGCCATCGATGCCAAACAAGGTACCCAGTGCGCCAACAAAGACTTCCCGAGCCAGGAATGACATCAGAATCGCCACGCCATAACGCCAGTCGAGGCCCAGTGGCGCAAACACCGGCTCAATAAAATGACCAATCTGGCCTAAATATGAATGTTCGAGACCACCGGCGTCATGCGGGAAATAACCGAATAACCAAATCAGCACCGTCACGGCAAAAATCACCGGGCCTGAGCGATACACGAAGCTTTTCGCGGCGCTAATGACGCGCACAATCAGTGGTTTCCAGTGCGGCAGCCGGTAGTTCGGCAGCTCCAGAATAAACGGCATATCGGATTTTTCGTCGCGGCTTATCACAAACCGCGACAGCATCAGGCTAACCAGCAGCGCAATGACAATCCCCATCATATATAAGCCAAAAAACGCCACGCCCTGCAAATTGACCAGTCCGCCCAAATAAGCGCGCTCCGGGATCAGCACCGAAATCAGCAAGGCATAGACCGGCAGCCGTGCCGAGCAGGCCATCAGCGGAATGGTCATCATCGTGATTAAACGCTTACGCGGCGATTCGATCGTGCGCGCTGCCATAATGGCCGGAATGGCACAGGCATGGCCGGACAAATACGGGATAAAACTGCGGCCGGACAAACCGAAAAAACTCAAAGGCCGGTGGCAAATCAGCGCGGCACGTGCGAGGTAACCACTGTCTTCCAGCAAGCCGATGATCAGCGTCAGCATCATGATTTGCGGCACAAACACCAGGAATGATCCGACGCCGCCAAAAATAGCGTCGTTAAGGAAATCAGTGGTGGTGCCTGCACCAATAAAGCCGGTGACGAACTGCGCCAAAGCGCCGATGCCGGCTTCCACCGCGTCCATCAAAGGCGCGGCGAGCGTAAAAATACTCTGGAATAACAAGAACATCACTGCCAAAAACGCCAGACCGCCGCTGAGGTTATTCAGCATAAAGGCGTCGATGCGGTTTTGATTTTTCAGCACCAGGCTGGCCTGAATACCGTATTGGCGGGACAGACTGCGGCTCAGATCGCGTAGTGCCTGCTCATCGCCATGATCGGCTGAAGGGACTGCCGGCTCAGCGGCACTGGCCAGCGCCAGCACGCCCTGGCGGAATTCGTGAATGCCCAATAAGGTTTTGGCCGAGATGGCAAACACCGGGCTGCCAAGTGCTGCACTGAGCGCGACGGTATCGAGCTGATGGCCAAAGCGCTGCAGTTCGTCGGCCATATTCAGCGCAAACACCACCGCTTTTTGCTGGCGGCGGGCCAGTGCCTGTACCTGCAAACCAAACATCAGGCTGCTTTCCAGCCGCGTCGCATCCAGATTACAAATCACCAGTGCGGTGGCCGGATCCTGCAACGCGTCGTTCAGTTTACTGACGGCGATTTCTTCATCGCGCGACAAACTGCTGAGCGAATAAGCGCCCGGATAATCAATCAGTTCAAACTGTTCAAAGCGGCCGGATTTCAATTCGACCGTCACACCGGGGTAGTTCGCAACTTTCTGCCGTAAACCGGTCAGCTGATTAAATAACAGGCTTTTGCCAGAATTGGGTTTGCCCACCAGAACGATTTTTTTCATCAGAAGCCTTTTATACAACGTGGCGCCAGTTGTCTGGACAAGGCGCTTTGAGTGTTGGCAGATCGGTTGATCTGAGCCAGCAAAAACTGTTTAGAGCTGCGGTTGGATCAGAATATGTTGGGCGACTTGCCGCTCCAGCGTGTAGACGCAGTCCTGGATCTGAACCACCAGCGGACCGTTAAAAGGCCCACGACCCAGACTCAGCAGCTGCTGACCTGGTTCCAGTCCCATTTCGCGTAACCGGTTGACGACCAGCGGATTTAACCCTGCCAGCAATTCAACGACTAAGACCGAGGCTTTTTTCGGCGCATCCCATAAGGTGTGTCGCACTGGCGTTTGGATAGCGGTGGTATGAGCAGTCATCAGGCACAAACTCCCGGCAAGCTAAATGATAATAATTGTCATTGTCGCTAAATTAGCCGCCGAATTCAAACCCAATTTCGTCATAAAGCAGAGATCGCTGCATCTTGTGCAGGCATGTAAGTTGCTACCAGCTGGATAAATCGGGCTGACTCAGGGACAAACAACATGACACTTCAGCTACAAGCCACAGCCAGTCTGTGGTCGTCTGCGACCGGGTTATCCGGCAATCTTGGCTTACTGCAACAAAATGCCGCCGATCCGGCAGAAAACGGCAATGACCTGAGCGCCGATTTTGCCGCGGCGATGGCGCAGTCACAAACGGTGCAACAACAACTCGCTCCAGCCCCGGCTAAGCAGGAGCAGAAACAGGAACCCGTCAGTACGTCTGGCGTTGGTCAGAGCAACGGCCACAGTGTCGGTGGCAACAGCCAGACCAGCGGTGCTGGTAAAGGATCCGGCGACAAAGAAGCGAACACTGAACAAAACAGCGCACAGGCGCAGAAATTTCTCGATGGCCTGATGGAGCAATTGCTGGCCAACCGGCTTGGACTGAATAAAAAAGAAATGGACCGGCTGAAAGAGAAAATTGCTGAACTGGAGCTTAAACGCAAAGAGCTGATGGCGCAGGCCAGCCAGGGCGGCGATTCAGCCAAACTGACCACCGCCATCACGCAAATCGATACGCAAATCAGCCAGTTACAGAAACAGCTGGAGCAGCTTATTCGCGAGAATGAGTTGGCAAAAAACAACCCGGACGATGATAAACGGCGCGAATGGTCGGCGCAAAGTCTGGGTCAAAACCTGGATCAAGCGTTGTAGTATCACAATAATAAGGCGCAATTTTGACCTCGCCGGGTAGGGTGTGGCTCAGCGAAGCGCAACGCACCGAATGGTGATAAAGGTGCAATGCGCTGCGCTTATTGCACCCTAGGTGATTTCAGCTGGTACCTCACGGGTTTAACGCTGTTAGCTGATCTGGCCCGTCTGACGCGGCCGCGCCAACAGCAATAACAAACCACACATCAGTACCAGTGGGGCCGGCGCCGGCACTGTGGCGCCGTCTGTGACTTGAAAGCTGGCACCGAGCCATTCCGGCGTTTGCATATCGCCGCCTGCCGTTAATAAGCCAAGATAGGCCGGGTCCAGATTCAGGCTGAACTGGCCGGTGCCAAGCGCTTTAAACTGGATGGTTGCCAGAATAAAACTGCCATTTTGCTGCGCCGCCAAAGTGGCCAGTGCCGCGGCCCAGTCGGCATATTCTTCCAGCGCCAGACTGCCACCGGCCTGATCGGCAGAAGAGAACCGATAAGAGCCAAAGCCATCATCAAAGCCATTACCAAAGCTGAAGTTCTGCAGCGCCAGCTGAGCGGGTTGATACTGCAGTGCCAGGAAAAAGCCGGTCAGCACGTCGCTAAGCGCACTGGCGCGCAGTGTTGCGGTGATCAGCTCGCCGTGCTGATAACTGCTTTTGTTGGTTTCAATCTGAATGACGCCGGCTTGGGCCGTGCTGCAAAGGCCGCAAGCGCCGGCAGCCAGCAACAGACCGCCCAGTAATTTTTTAAATTTATTCATGATGTTACTTCCATTGTTAAAAAGTTAAGGCGCGATCGCACAGCGGGCGCGGTCACAGAGTTTGCTCATTGCGGTGACGTCGCGCTGATCGACCTTTTTGTCGCCGTTAAAATCCAAATCCATCGTCAGATTGGTTTTAGTGCGCAGGCGCTGGTTGAACAGGTCGATATCACGGCTGTCGACAGCGCCGTTTTTATCTAAGTCAGCCGGACGGAACAGACTGCAGTTGCCAGTTTTTGCGACCAGACAATCCAGCCACTGATGGAAACCCACATCAAAACTGCTGCCCCAGCGCGTCAGGATGTCCTGATAGGGTGTATAGGGCGGCAGCTCAGGCTCAGCGGTTTTTTGCTGGCCACAGGTCCAGACCCAATATCCCGAGCCCCAGGCGCTGTCGTCATATAACCAGCTCCAGTTATTGGCGATGGCGGTCGGTTTTTCCTGCCAGCCCCAGGCAAAGCTGCACGGTGCTGAAGAAATCACATACTTGGCGGCGCGCAAGGTTGGCAGCAGCGGCTGATTGATTTCGTTGCGTTGGCGTTCAAACATGTAACGCACCGCCAGATAGCCCCAGTGGTAGGTCCGGCTGGTATTGCTGTTGGCGTAGGTCGTCTGGAACAGCTGGCTGAGCTGATAGGTTTTTTGTGGCGCTACCGCCATGGCATTGGCATTGGTTGGTGGTTGTGACAGATATTCGGCCAGGCCTTCGCTCCACCAGACTGAATTTTCCGGCTGATCGCTGAAGCTGCCCCACTGGTTGTAACGACCGTCCAGGTAATGGATGTATTCGTGCTCTAAGTTCCACACCACAAAAGCCGGCTGCAGCCAAGTGGCCTGATAAGCGATAAAACGCGCCTGATTGTCTGGATCGGACGGCGTGCCCTCGAGGTACATCCCGCCATTATTGGTATTGATATCAAAGAATTGGCCAGCATAGTTCTGGTAGTCGGTCGAGGATTTGAAGATCACCATTTCCAGATCGGTGTTTTGATCATTCGCCACCGGTTTATTGCTGTTGGTGCCAAAAGTCTGGTGGAACAGCTGCTCTTCGGCGCCCAGTTTGCTACAGATTTGCGTCAGATTGGCGGCACTGATGCTGCCCTGATAGCGCAGTTTTAACGTGTCACTGCACTGATACTTGCCGGATAACACTGTCGCCTCGAGATTAAAGGCGCAGGCGTTGCCATACATGGCGCAGTTGGCGCTGTCGTAGGCTTTGACCATGCCCTGCGCGTTGACCCAAGCTTGTGAGCCGGTGCCGCCGTAGCTATATGTACTTAGAATGTGCTGCAGCGCCGGCCGCACCGTATCCGCTACCGTGCCACCGAGTTTCAGCAGCCGGCCCAGTTCAGACACGGCATCATTCAGTTGATATTCGCGGGT
>JAIXSW010000200.1 GCA_027484495.1 Gammaproteobacteria bacterium | reverse complement strand
TACATAATAATCGTAACTCATTCCGGTTTTATCGAACTAAAGCCACACTCAAAAAGGCCACTGTCTGATGCAGGTCCAGGACGTCGATTTACGCTTGCTGCGCATTTTTGTCACTATCGTTGAATCGGGCGGATTGTCCGCTGCTGAGTCACGGTTAAATATCGGCCGCTCGACGATCAGTACGCATTTGTCGGACTTAGAGATAAGGTTGGGCCTGAAGCTATGTAAACGCGGCCGCAGTGGTTTTGAACTGACTGACGCCGGCCGTATTACCTATCAGGCGTCACTGGAACTGCTGCAGCAATGCGAGACATTTGCCAGCACCGTTGCTGGTTCAAAACATCAGTTATCCGGCCGTGTCACCATCGCTATTATTGACACGCTGGTCAGCGATCCGCGCTGTGGTGTGGCGCAGGCCATCGCCATGCTCAAAGCCAAAAGTGACAACCTGCAGTTTGATATTTATGTCTGTGAAGCGCGTGAAGTGGAAACCTCAGTGGCGAATGGCCGCTCGCTGGTCGGCATCGGCGTCAGTCGCCACCATATCCGCGGCCTCGATTATGTGCCGCTGCACAATGAAACCAACTTCCTGTATTGCGGCAAAGGCCATCCATTATTTGACTGCGACACGAAAGAAATCAGCAAGTTATTGCCACAGGCCGAAGTGGTCACCAGCAACTACCTGCGCGACAAAGAAAGCCGCAACGACGGCCTGAACTATCAGAACAGCGCCAGCGCCTACCACGACGAAGGCATCGCCCATCTAATCCTGTCCGGCCAGTTTATCGGTTATTTACCCGAGCACTACGCCAGCTACTGGGTCGACAAAGGCCTGTTCCGCGCCATCCTGCCAGAGCGCTACCACTACCAAATCCCGGTGATGTTGATCACGGCAAAAAGCCACAACGCCTCGCCGCTGGCACAGGCGACTATTGCGGCGCTTAAAAGTTGTCATTGAGCCTCAGAGGCCAATACTGCTCAGCCGCAATAAAGAAATCTCTGGAACTGCGCCCCCATAACAGATTTTGTAAGAGTGACTGTTTTCTGTTTTCATTTTCTCGACTTGCTGGCTGCAAGGTTATGACTACACTCAAAATCTGTGAAGCAGAAATACGACAGTGTTGGACTGCTCGTGGATATTACAGAGTGTTAGCGAAGCAAATTGTCATACCAAAGGAACTGCTATGAGTATTTTGACAAAATTATTGGGCGGAACAGTAGAAGACACTTCTCACTTAAAAGCGCTGGTGGCGGCAATAACGAAATCGCAAGCCGTGATTGAGTTTGATTTACAAGGCAACATCCTGACAGCCAACGATAATTTCTTAAATGCTGTTGGCTATCGTCTGGATGAAATTGTCGGCCGGCACCATCGTATTTTTGTCGCTCCCGCCGAGCACAATAGCCCTGAATATCTACAGTTCTGGCAGAAACTGGCTCGCGGAGAAATTGACTCCGGCCAATACAAAAGAATCAGAAAAGACGGCAAGGAAATTTGGATCCAAGCCAGCTATAACGCGATTCTGGATGCCGATAACCGCCCTTACAAAGTGGTGAAATTTGCCACCGACATCACCAAAGAGGTGACCCGCAATGCGGAGCATTCCGGTCAGCTCGCTGCCATCAGTAAATCGCAAGCCATCATTGAGTTTGACTTACACGGCAATATTCTGACGGCCAATGAGAATTTTCTCGCCACCGTCGGTTATCGCTTAGAAGAAATCGTCGGCCGGCACCATCGTATGTTTGTCGATCCCGCTGAGCATCATAGTGCTGAATATCTGCAATTCTGGCAGAAGTTAGCTTGCGGCGAATATGATTCAGGTCAGTACAAACGCCTGAGAAAAGACGGCAGTGCGGTTTGGATCCAGGCCAGTTATAACACCATTCTGGATGCGAATAACCGTCCCTATAAAGTGGTGAAATTCGCGACGGACATCACCAAAGAGGTCACCCGCAATGCGAATTATTCCGGCCAGCTCGCGGCTATCGATAAATCGCAAGCCGTCATTGAATTTGATTTAAACGGTACCATCCTGACAGCCAATGAGAATTTTCTTACCACTGTCGGCTATCGGTTAGAGGAAATTGTCGGCAAACACCACCGTATTTTTGTCGAACCATCCCAGCATAATAGCCGCGAGTACCTGCAGTTCTGGCAGAAGTTGGCCCGCGGCGAATATGATGCAGGCCAGTACAAGCGCATCAAAAAAGATGGTCGTGAGATTTGGCTTCAGGCCAGCTATAACACCATTCTGGATGCAAATAACCGCCCTTACAAAGTGGTGAAATTCGCCACCGATATCACCGATGAAGTAGTGCGAAACGCCGACTATTCTGGTCAGCTTGCTGCCATCAGTAAATCGCAGGCGGTGATTGAGTTTGATTTACAAGGCCACATCCTGACCGCCAACGACAATTTTTTAAACGCTGTGGGATACAGCCTGGCAGAAATAAAAGGCAAACATCACAGTCTGTTTGTGGAGCCGGCTTTTCGGCAAAGCGACGAGTATCGCGCTTTCTGGGAGCGCTTAGGCCGGGGCATTTACGACCAGGGCCAGTACAAACGGATTGGTAAGGGCGGCAGAGAAATCTGGATCCAGGCCAGCTACAACCCCATTCTGGATGCCAATGACAAACCGGTGAAAATTGTCAAATATGCGACGGATATCACTGAGCAAATCAAAAATGCCAACGCGATAAAACAAACCGTCGACCAGGTGCAGGACACTGTCAAAGCCGCTGTCGCGGGCGACTTAACGCAGACAATCGACCTGAACGGCAAAACTGGCTTGCTGGCCTTGTTGTCGGAAGGACTCAATGCCTTGTTGGACAACATGCAAGACATCGTTGGACAAATCAAAGACGCCGCAGATGAAGTAGCCATTGGTGCCAGTGAAATATCTACCGGCAACACCGACTTATCCTCACGGACCGAGCAACAAGCCGCCAGTCTGGAGGAAACAGCTTCGAGCATGGAAGAGTTAACGTCGACGGTGCGATTGAATGCAGAAAACGCCCGCCAGGCTAATCAGCTGGCAGAGCATGCCTCGAAAGTCGCAATGGATGGCGGTAGCCTGATCCAACAGGTCGTCGTGACGATGAGTTCCATCAATGAATCGTCACAAAAAATTGCCGAAATTATTGGGGTGATTGATGGAATTGCATTTCAGACCAATATTCTGGCGCTGAATGCCGCGGTGGAAGCGGCACGAGCCGGTGAGCAGGGTCGTGGCTTTGCGGTAGTCGCCTCTGAAGTGCGTAATTTAGCCCAACGGTCAGCAAACGCGGCGAAAGACATTAAAGGCCTGATCTTAGATTCCGTGAAGAAAATTGAAACCGGTAATGCACTGGTCGGTAAATCGGGCGACACGATGAAAGAAATCGTCGGGTCGATTAAGCGGGTTAACGACATCATCGCGGAAATCGCTGCGGCTTCGGCAGAGCAAACACAAGGCATTGAAGAGGTATGCAAAGCGGTGTCGCAAATGGACCAAATGACGCAACAAAATGCCGCATTAGTCGAGGAAGCTGCAGCTGCGTCTGAGAACCTGCAAGGACAGGCTGCCAAGCTCAGTGCACGGGTGTCGCAGTTTAAAGTGAAAGACAGACACAGTTCTGCGTCCGTTAAAGCAACGGTCAAAATGGCCCCACCCAAACGCGCGCTTAGCCTGGTCAATAAAGGTAAACAGAAAGTAAGTCTCGCTTAATGCTGAGTCCACACCGGTAAAGCTGTGCGCTGATAACCTTTAGCCCACACAGAGAACCATCAGCGTAAGGTCATCAGCCATACTCCGGCTGATGCCCGCCGGCGCACACTGTGACTAAACACACTGACGCCGCCGTTACTGTACCGGACAGCGAAAACGAGTCAGCAGCGATTTTGGCAAAATTGGGGGAATGCTTGCGCATGCGTTATGCACGCATTATTCAATACAAAAAATTAAAAAACGCCAACTGGCTTATCATGCATTTAGTTGATTTGTAGTTTTGGAAGTTATGGTGCCTAGGGTCGGACTCGAACCGACACGGGTTTCCCCGGCGGATTTTGAATCGATTGCGTGTACGCTTTGTTTATTGAAAATCAATCAGTTACAAAGCGAAGGAGCAGACTTTACATAGACTTTACATAAAAGTCTGTGTCTAGCAATCGTTATGGCCAGAGTAATCAGAAGGAGAAAACTCACACCTATCCTATCAATCTTCGTGCAAAGCAACTCAGCTAACTGGATTGCAAGAATGAAGATAAACCAAACATACCTATCACGTTCAACCAAAACAAGCTGTGAACAGGAGGCCACAGAAAAAGCTTTTAGATTGATGATTGAGTTCGAAATCAGAGTGAATTCTAACCTGATGCTGGTAAATAACAAGCGATTTGGTTTTATTGCCGATAAAGTGATAACAAACATGCAAAGCGCTTTAGAGTTAGGCCAAGGTAAGGTGATCTATAACGATTACATCAACGCCTTGCGTAAATACCACATCCCATTTTTTGAAAACATCGCCATCACTCACATCGACGATGAACTTTTGGAAAAATTCAACCATTGGAGGAACGAAAAGCTTGGACGAATTCCAGCTAAATCAACGATCTTGAACCACAATGCCGCCCTAATGCAGATTTTTGACTACTCAGTTAAGAAGAAATGGTTGTTGCCTAGCCAAGTACCAACATTAGAAAACAAAGGTATCAGTGGTCAACGTCGAGCTGCGCTTAGTCCGCAGGAATATCTCACGGTGAGAAAGCAAGTTGAACGATTAATGCACACGAGTAGGAAGGAGATAACAAGACAAATAAGAGAACTACTGATTGATTACATGGATTTTGCAATATGCACAGGAATGAGACCAGGCACCGAAATTGACCAACTTATATGGTCAGATCTTCAGCCTGAGTTGAATAGTACAAAGTTACTGTTCTTCGTTGCTGTACGCAAAGGCAAAACGACTAAATACACCGGAACAAGAGAGGTGGTATGCAAAGAAGCTGTTATTAACGTAATAAGTCGTTTAACCACGAGATTTCCTCATAGAACGGCTAACGACAAAATATTTGTTCTACCATGTGGTAAACAGGTAAAAGAACTACCACGCCATTTCGATAAAGCACTTGATGAAACAGGTTTAAAAGAGTCGAAACATGGCCAACGGTCACTGTACTCGCTTAGACACAGTTACATCACTTGGGAACTTATGGCTCAAAACGTGACGATTGACGTGATAGCTCGACAATGCGGCACAGGAATACAGATGATTGAACAGCATTACAGTCATGTTGTGCCAAAGATGTTCAGAAGCAAGTTATCTGGAATCGAGACATTAACGCCCAACAATTCAGTCGAAATTTTTAAGGAAATAGACTATTCGGAAAAACGCTTGACAGAAATGAACATATGGGTGAAAAATTTTAAAATCAGAGGGTTTATATAGATATATAAAAATGCCAAAAGTTATTGATAAATTAGATCTAAAAAGGAAAGGATTATATCTTTTCAAACAAGATAACTCACCATATTGGCAACTAAGATTAAAAATTGGAAAAAATAAGGCCGAGCAGTGTTCAACAAAGCTTGAGTCAAAAGATGAAGCAATAATGTTTGCAATTGAAAAATACGGAGAATACAAGGAGAAAATAAAGAATAACCCAAAATCAGAAGTTTTAACATTTAAAGATGTTGCACAATTAGTTCTGGATGATTTAGAAAATGATAAAAATAGATCAAAAAAATCACTACAGAATTATGCGTCAATAATATCTAAATTTACTGAAAAATTCTTCAAAGAAATTCCAGTATCTGACATTAATAGCAAAAAAATAGATGACTATCTTGCATGGCGAAAAAATGAGTATGGAGATTTAAAACAATCGACTGTTTTAAAACACAACATAGCTTTAAGACAGGTTTTAAATAAAGCTTTAGATCTTGAAATACCTTTGCGTATTCGCCTTGAAAAAATAGCAAATGATGGTGAGAAAGGAGCAAGAAGATCAGCAATATCTTATGAAGATTACCATCTAATATCAGATAAAATCATCGACAATATGTCAAAATCAAAAAATAAAGAGAAACAATTAGCTTACTCTTTATTACATGATGCAATTGATTT
This sequence comes from Gammaproteobacteria bacterium, assembly GCA_027484495.1. Taxonomy (GTDB): domain Bacteria; phylum Pseudomonadota; class Gammaproteobacteria; order Enterobacterales; family Alteromonadaceae; genus Pararheinheimera. Next base: position 1,217 of record JAIXSW010000200.1, on the reverse strand, counting down.
TATTCTTTGCACAGGAATAAGACCAGGAAAGGAATTGCATTTAATACGTTGGAAAGACATAAAAGTAACGATAGATGATGGAGTGCCAAAAATCTCTGTATATTTACAGAAAGCAAAAACAAAACAAAGAAATTCATTTGTATCAATACATTTTATAAGTGTATTGCATAGCCTTGCAAAACAAAATAAAAATAGAAAAGGTGATGATTATGTATTTTCCCTTAAGGATGGAAAACCTATGAGCGATGAGTTTCTTGGGAGAAAGTTTTCTGAGATACTTGAAAGTTTGAATATTAAAACAAAAGGAGATAACAAGTTTACACTGTATTCCTTGAGACATTCATTTATAACTTGGCATGCTTTTAAAGAGACTAATTACTTGTCTCTCGCAGTACAATGCGGAACAAGTGTAGATATGATTCAAAAATTTTATGCGCATACTTCTGAAAAAGTACAAGAGTCAAATTTCAGCGGAGTAATTGATGATGATGAAAACATTAGAAATAATTTTGTAACTGCAAAAAAATTAACTGATAAGCAAAAAGATAGAATAACTAAATATTACACCTATATGGCAGAAAACTACAAAAATAGAGGTTTTATTTAGGCGCTTTTCGTAATTGACATTTATGCTAAGTGCTCAAAGCTCCAAGTATGAACAATGTCAGCGCCATCCGAGCGACGCTTTTTCTTCTTAACAAAATCATATGTAACAATTATACCTTCATTATTAATTGCAAATTGTGCTGCAGCTATCGCTGCAGGTTTAGTACCAAATGGAGCTAAGCATAGATTTTTACGTTGGTATTTAAGAGAACTATATACAAGGCTAATTTCTTCATAGGTCTTCAATGGATCATTTGCGCCAGCGAATTTAAAACTACCATCTAAGTTATTTCTAAGTTCATAAATTTGTTTATAGTTGTTAGATAAAGTTTTACTCTCCCAACCAATTTTGAAAGCAGGAATACCGATTAGACATGTAGCATTCACAGGACGAAACTCGTCAGAATACAAGAGAGATCCGACACGATGCCCTTCAAAACCAAGGAAAATCAGCATTGTAGATTTTGAAGAAAAACCGATATAAGGAGGTAATTGCTGAATACCTAAACCATCCTCTGATAAGTCAAAAGACGTTATAGTATCTATATCTTTTTCTTTCTTTTCATTGTAACGGTTTGGTTGAACGTAGAGAACGTCAAAACCACGGCATT
>JAIXSW010000526.1 GCA_027484495.1 Gammaproteobacteria bacterium | reverse complement strand
GTCTGGTGTGTTTACCCGGCACTCATACCAAATGGGTCTGGCTGGAAGACGGGCAGATCCGCCACTTCCGAACCAGTATGACCGGCGAACTCTATGCGTTACTGACGCAGCACAGTGTGTTGCTGCAACAAGCTGAAAACTTGGGCGACTTCTGTACAGAAAGTTTTATCCGTGGCTGCCAACAGATGCGCGGCACTGCCGGTCTGCATTGGTTGCATCAGCTATTTACGGTCAGAACTGAACAGCTGTTTAGCGGTTTAACGCCACCGCAAGCCAGCGCTTATTTGTCCGGTATTCTGGTTGGTGCTGATGTGCAGGGCTGGCAGGTTAATGAACCTTGTGCCGGCGCAGACTGTGATGTGGTGCTGGCAGGTAATTCGCAGTTGAATTTTTGCTACCGTGAAGCGCTGCAGCTGGCAGGATTCCGGGTGCAGACTTTTGATATCACCGACGCCACATTGGCAGGTTTTGGCTGGCTGGCGCGTGAACAGCGCAAGGCGGGTGTTGTTGCGGTGCCTGTGGTGGCAGATGGCAGCTGCCAGGTTGGCTAACAGAATAAAAAGAGCGAAAAGCCGGCATCGAGCCGGCTTTTTCGTCGATGGGTTCAGGCAACTTTACCAGCTTGTTGCCGCCTTTCGATAAAGGCCTGTAGACGCAGTTGTTGAGCGCTATCGAGGCGCAAACCCAGCTTGGTGCGCCGCCACAGAATGTCGGCGGCATTGTGCGCCCATTCGTGGTTCAGCAGATAAGTGACTTCAGCCTGATACAGGCCATGACCAAAGTCTTCGCCTAAATCGGTCTGATTGCTGCAACCACCCAACAGCTGAGAAGTCAGGGTGCCGTAACTCCGTACATAGCGTTGCAGGACGGCGGCCGGGACAAAATCATAGCTTTGCGACAATTCCCGTAATAACGCCGCCTGACCGGCAAAGTCACCTCCCGGTAACGGCAGCTCTGCAGTCCGGCAAGCGCCAATATGCGGAAAAAACGCTGCCAGTCGGTCAACAGCAGCCTGCGCCAGTTTGCGGTAAGTGGTAATTTTTCCACCAAAGATCGACAACAGTGGCGCAGCGCCCGCCGGTGCATCAAGCTCCAGTTTGTAGTCGCGTGTCACTGCCTGCGCACTATCGGCTTCATCATCCAGCAGAGGCCGTACGCCGGCGTAGCTATGGCGGATATCCTGCCGGCTGATCTTGCGGCGGAAATAGCTATTACTGATCTGCAGCAGGTAGTCGGTTTCGGCATCGCTAATGACGACTTTGGCCGGATCGCCCTGATAGTCGACATCGGTTGTCCCAACCAAGCTGAAGTCGTCTTCATAGGGGATCACAAACACAATCCGCTGATCTTCATTTTGCAGAATGTAGGCCTGTGGGTCATCGTGCAGCTTCGGCACCACAATATGGCTGCCTTTGACCAGCCGAATTTTTTGCGGCGTCGGTCCCGGCAGTGTTTGTTCAAATAAGCTGGCAACCCAAGGACCTGCGGCATTGACGACGGTGCGGGCCTGAATATGCCGGATTTGCCCGCTGTGCTGTTCAGCTAACTCCGCCTGCCACAACGCCCCTTCGCGCTGCACTAACTGACAACGGGTCCGGGTCAACACAGTGGCACCATGATATTGGGCCGCCATCGCATTCAGCACCACCAGGCGGGAATCGTCGACCCAGGCATCTGAGTATTCAAAACCGCGCCGGATAGTGGCGACCAGTGGATCGGTATTGCCAAAGCGAATCCCGCGCGAGGATGGCAGGGTGACACGCCGTGCCAGATGGTCATACAAAAACAGGCCGAGCCGGATCAACAGCGCCGGGCGCAAGTGTGGCTGGTGTGGCAGCCGAAAGCGCAGAGGCCAGATAATATGTGGCGCGACTTTCAACAACACTTCGCGCTCTGCCAGTGCTTCGCGGACTAACCGGAACTCATAATGCTCCAGATAGCGCAAGCCGCCATGGATCAGTTTACTGCTGTTGGACGACGTTGCGGCGGCCAGATCCTGCTGTTCACACAACAGAACTTTCAGGCCCCGGCTGGCAGCGTCTGCGGCAATACCACAGCCGTTGATGCCACCACCGATGACCAGCAGGTCATAAAGTTCTGCGCTGGAATTGTTGTTCATCATCACTTTTCTTATTTATAAGATAAATACCATAATAAACAGTCAGTACGCGGCAAGCAAGGCGTCAGATTGGTTTAACTGCTCGGATTAGTTGAGAGAATGCGGCGTGAGCGGCTTAAAGCCGCACTTTCGCCACCGCATGTTGCCACTGGTGATACAAATGATTGCGTTGTTCGGCGCAGATCGACGGCTGAAAACGTCTTTCACAATGCCACATACCAGCCAGTTGCTCGGTCGACTGATAAATACCGGCCTGTAAACCGGCCAGATAGGCGACGCCCAGGGCTGTGGTTTCGGTGATTTGTGGCCGCTCGACCACTGCACCGAGAATGTCGGCGAGGAAACTCAGCACCCAATTGTTTTTCACCATGCCGCCATCGACCCGCAGCACATTCGGCCGGATGCCGTCACGTTCCATCGCTTTTTGCAGATCTTTGGTTTGGTAACCGACGGATTGTAGTGCGGCCGCCACAATGGAGCTGATGCCGGAATCCCGGGTCAGGCCCAGAATAGCGCCCCGTGCATTCGGGTCCCAGTACGGTGCGCCAAGGCCGGTAAAGGAAGGGACCAGAAACACGCCATGGTCGAGCGGAACGTCTTTGACCATCGCCTCACTTTCGCCGGCGTGGCGCAGCAGTTTCAGTCCTTCGACAATCCACTGCATAGTCGCGCCGGCCATAAAGATACTGCCTTCGATGGCATAAGTGGCTTTGCCGTTCAGCTGATAGGCAATAGTCGTCAGCAACCGGTTTTCCGATCTGAGTGCTTTGTCACCGGTATTCAGCATCAGAAAACAGCCGGTGCCATAAGTGCTTTTTGCCATTCCGGTGTCAAAGCAGGCGTGACCAAACAGGGCCGCCTGCTGGTCGCCGGCGATGCCATACACCGGGATTTGTTTGCCAAAAATCTCCGGCGCCGTCAGGCCGAAATCAGCCGACGAATCCATCACTTCGGGCAGCATGGCGGATGGGATGCCAAACAGACTCAGTAGCTCTTCGTCCCAGCAGTGTTGGTGAATGTTGTACAACATGGTCCGCGATGCATTGGTCGCGTCAGTCCGGTGCACTTGACCGCCAGTCAGACGCCACAACAGAAAACTGTCGACGGTGCCAAATAACAAGTCTCCGGCGGCAGCCCGTGCGGCAGCGCCCGGCACCTGGTCCAAAATCCAGCGGATCTTGGTGGCGGAAAAATAGGGGTCCAGTAGCAAGCCGGTTTTCGCCGCTATCAGTTCGTTGACGGCCTCGCTCTGTAACGCTTCACAATAGGCCGTGGTGCGGCGGTCTTGCCAGACAATGGCCTGATAAACCGGTTCGCCGGTGTGACGGTCCCACACCAAAGTGGTCTCACGCTGGTTGGTAATGCCGATGGCGATGACTTGTTGCGGTTCAATCTGCAAAGTGGCCAGCACCTGCCGGCTGCAGTGCAGGACACTTTGCCAGATGTCCTGCGGGTCATGTTCAACCCAACCATTGTGCGGATAATGCTGAGTAAAACTCTGCTGCTCAGTGGCAACTGGCTGGCCTTCCAGATTAAACAAAATGGCCCGGCTGCTGGTCGTGCCCTGATCAATGGATAAAATATAGTTCTGCATTTTACTTAATCATATTTATAATATAATAAAGCCTAGCTTGCCGTCTGAATGCGTGGTTGGCAACTGTTTTTTGTGGTAAATGCCTGCATTGTTTTTGTGCGTTGAGCTAATTTCTGGTGCAATGCTCGCTATGTTCTGCGGTGTTTTCTTGATATTCTCGAGCGCTGAAACGTTTCAGGGATGTTGAGATGAACGCAGTTACCGCGATATTGCAACAGCGCGTTCCAGTGCAGAATGTACTGGGAGAAAACGCATTGTGGCATCCGCTATTGCAGCGTTTTTACTGGGTCGATATTGAAGCCGCCCGCATGCACTGGTTAAGTGCAGATCTGCGTCAGGTGCACCAGCTTGCATTGCCGGAGCGGATTGGTAGCTTTGGTGTGCTGGATGCCGGTGCAGATGCGCCTTACCAGTTCGTGCTGGCATTACAAAGCGGCTTTGCCCTATATCACCCGCATACCGGTGCTTTACGCTGGTTGGCCCGTCCTGAACGCCACATCCGTGGCAACCGCTTTAACGATGGCCGTACCGATCGTCAGGGACGATTCTGGGCCGGATCTATGGTCGAAACCCAGTATCAGACGCCACAGTGTGGCGCTTTATATCAACTGAACCGTCAGGGCCAGGCTGTACGGCATTTGCGCCAGCTGCAAATTTCCAATGGCCTGTGCTGGAGCCTCGATGGCCGGCGCATGTATCACGCCGATTCACCCCGTCATCAGATTTGGCAGTATGAATTTTCCACCGAACAGGCAACGTTAAGCCAGCCACGCTTATTTGCTGATTTTGCCGAGAATGCCTCGCCGGATGGTGCGACTGTAGATGCAGAAGATCATGTCTGGACTGCGCTCTGGGGCACCGGCACTGTGGTCCGGCTGAACCCGCAGGGACAGGTCAATCTGACCTTAACTTTGCCGGTGTCACAGCCGTCCAGTGTGGCGATCGGGGGCGAACACGGCGATTTGTTGTTTGTCACGACATCCCGGTTGGGCCTCAATGCCCGGCAGCTGGCTGAGCAACCTGCTGCCGGTGATGTGTTCATCTATCAGTTATCCAGACCCCTGGCTGTGCCTGAGTCCGTCTGTCATTTAGAGCCGGAATGGCTGGCCGAACCTTGTTGCCAGGACATGCCGGTGTTGTAACGCGCCGGCAAACCAGTCCAGCCTTTCCCTTCATCAGAGCGGCTTTGACCTGTTGGCAGTAACTTGCAGGCATCGGCTTTTTGCTTGAGCTGACAGTCCAGCATCGCCAGAACAAAATGCTGATTCAGCCGGTTGATCTGACGGATATCCCAGGCCGGTTCGGCATAGTGACCATAATCCCCTTCACTGTCTCGTGCCGCCATTGGTGCCGGATGTGCCGCAATATTGTGGCGGGCACCATGGTAAGTCAGCAGAAAACGCGCTGGACTGCCACTGTGCTGAAATAGCTGCACTATGCCCTGATAGCCGGAAATATCATCCTGATCGCCGGCGATGAACAACATTGGGGTCTGGATTTTTGCCAGTGATTTCGGGTCAAACAGCTGATACTGGCCGCCCCATGGTGCCAATAAAATGCCGGCTTGCCAGCGCGGATCTGCTTTGACCTGACCGGCGTTACAGCTATTGAGCTGCGTGCGCAGTGCTGCGATCTGCGCCGGCTGCGAAGCGCCGGTCAGCTGCTGCACCATCGCATCCGGGAATTGATAGCAGGCCCCTAAAGTGCTGAGCGCGCCAAAACCCCCCATCGAATAGCCAATCAGGCCAGCTTTGTCAGGGTTGGTGTGGGCAAACAGCGGGCTTTTTGCCGACATCAGATAATTCAGTGTGGCCTGCTGGTCGCGGGCCCGGTGATATAACGTACTGAAAAAGCCGGAAAAAGGTGCTTTGGCAAAATCAACTTCGGCATTGGTGGAGTCGGTGTGATCGATCCCGGCGACGATATAACCGTGACTGGCTAAATGTTCTGCCAGATAGAACATCAGGCTGCGATAGCCGGTATAGCCATGCGAAATGACCACCACCGGCAGCGCTCCGCTGCCTGTGGCCGGTGCCGCGTCGCGAAAAGCGGTGCCGGCAATGCTGAACGCTTTGCCACTGCGGGTCTGATTTTGATATTGCGCCGGTACTGCCTTACCGGGAGTGGCCGGGTACCAGAGTTCAACCGTCAGTGGTCTGGTATATGGCTGACCTGAGCTGACTTGTAAACTGTCCGCGATCTCGATTTTGCTGGTCCTGACGCCGACCGCGTAAGGACCTGGCTGGCTCAGCACCGGTGCGGCATCGGCCGGGATTTTGTCATACAGTTGTTCGGCAGCCTGCGCGCCAGACCAACTGATCAAGCCAAACAACACACCAATCCGGATTGGGACAGTCAACATAAAGACTCCTTATTTTGCGCCGGGCCGGTAGGCCCGACGGGCTTGAAGATAAATAGCGTTCAATCGGCAAACATTTGCACGGTCAGGCCGGCGCCGGCCTGACAAACGTAGACATCGGCGTTCAGACCAAAACGCGCCTGATAATGCGCCGCAACCGCCTGTTCCACCAAAGCCACATCCTGCTGCGCACAGAGACAAATAATAGCGCCGCCAAAACCGCCACCGGTCATCCGCACCGCGCCTTTACTGCCAAGCGCATGCTGACAAATCTCGACCAGGCCATCAGTCGCCGGTACTGTGACTTCAAAATCATCGCGTAAAGACTGATGGGAAGCCTGCATCAACAGGCGTAACTGCGTCATATCGCTCTGTTGCAGCGCGTCGACTGTAGCCAGTACCCGGGCATTTTCACTGATAACATGATGCGCTCTTTTATATTGCTGCGCAGTCATGGCGTTCTTGTGCTGCTGCAACAGGTCCATGCTGGCCTCGCGCAATGTCGACACCCCCATGATCGCCGCTGCCTGCTCACAATCCTGCCGCCGGCCGTTGTATTCACTGTCGACCAGTTTGCGCGGGTAATTCGAATTGACAATGACCAGCGCCAGCTCGGGCGGAATCGCGACTGCGCGGGTGGCCAGTGTTTCGCAATCCAGCAGCAGCGCATGGCCGGCCGTGGCCTGAGCGGAAATCATCTGGTCCATGATGCCGCATTGGCAATTCATAAACTGGTTTTCGGCTTGCTGGCCAAACAGCGCAAGTTGCGCCGGGGTTAACGCGAGCCCAGACAACTGATTAAAAGCGCCGCCGATGGCCACTTCCAGCGCAGCTGATGATGACAATCCGGCCCCTTGCGGCACGTTACTCTCAATCAACAGGTCGGCGCCGGTCAGCGTAAAACCGGCTTGTTGCAGCACATAGACCATGGCGCGAATGTAATTGCCCCACTGTGACGGCCCTGGTGTGATAGGGGCCTGCAGCGAAAAGCGGTCAGATTCACCAGGATAATTTTGTGAATGCACTACTATCTGCTGGTCAGTGCGGGCGCGAAACAGCACCTGAGTGCGGAAGTTCAGCGCTGCCGGAAACACGTAACCGAGGTTGTAGTCGGTGAATTCACCAATCAGATTCACCCGGCCCGGCGCACTGGACAGTCCGTCCGGCGTCGCGGCATAAAGTTGCTGGAAAGTGTTGATAAAGGCTTGGCTCATAGACAAAAGATCCCTAAAAACTGCGGACTGCGCTGACTTGGCGCAGGATGGCGGCGGCGGTTTCCGGCGTCAGATCTCGCTGGCTTTCTGCCATCATCTCGTAGCCGACCATGTGTTTTTTCACCGTTGCTGAGCGCAGCAGCGGCGGATAAAAGTGTGCGTGTAAACGCCAGTGCGGGTGCGGCTGGCCGTCAGCCGGCGCATTGTGCCAACCCATCGAATACGGGAAGCTGCACTGGAAAACATTGTCATATCTGCTGGTCAGTTCTTTCAGGATCTCGGCCAGACTTTCAACCTGCGCGGCGTCCAGCGCGTCGATGTGCTGAATATCGTCTTTGCACAGCAACAGCGTTTCAAAAGGCCAGGCCGCCCAATACGGCACCACCACCAGCCAGTGCCGGTTCTGGCAGACGATCCGGTCTGTCTGTTGTTGTTCTTTGACAACGTAATCTGCCAGCAGCGCGCGGCCATGCGCGTGCAGATAAGCGGCCTGATGCTGGTCTTCCAGCTCAATTTCGGTTGATAAATGCTGATGGGCCCAAATTTGACCGTGCGGGTGCGGTTGCGAGCAGCCCATGATGGCGCCTTTGTTTTCAAAGATATGCACGCAGGCAAAACGCTCCCGCAGCTCACGGTAATGCTGTTGCCAGGTCTGTACGACGGCGACCAGTGCCGGAATGGACATTTCAGGCAAGGTCAGATGGTGCTGCGGCGAAAAACACACCACGCGGCATTCACCGTCAGTAACCTGATGCTGGAACAACGGATCGGCCACGACAGCCGGATCTGCAGCTGAAGGCATCAGCGCGCCAAAGTCGTTGGCGAACACATGGGTGGTGGCATAAACCGGATTGGTCTCGCCATTGGCTCTGGTATTGCCCGGACACAGCGGGCAGTCGGCGTCAAAGGCTGGTAGTTGCCCGCTGGCTGCCGCTTCTGTTGCACCGAGCCAAGGCCTGTTATTGCGATGCGGGGAAACCAGCACCCAGCGGCCGGTTAACGGGTTTTTCCGCCGGTGCGGTTGATCAAATGCTGTCATCGGAAGGCTCCAGACCGTGAGGATATTGGGTTTGCCAGCGCCAGCTGTCTTCAGCCATCCGGCCAAGGTCATAGCGGGTGCGCCAGCCGAGTTGTTGTAAGGCTTTGCCGGCGTCGGCATAACTGGCAGCGATATCGCCGGGGCGGCGCGCGCTGAATTGATAAGGAATATCGCGACCGGCAGCAGTGCTAAAAGCTGCAATCAGCTGCAGGACTGAATCACCTTTGCCGGTACCGAGATTAAACGCATGAAAACCGTTGTTGCTGCGCAGGCGCTGATAGGCGGCGACATGGCCTTCGGCCAAATCCATCACGTGAATGTAATCGCGCACGCCGGTGCCGTCCGGCGTCGGATATTCCTGGCCATACACGGAAACAAAAGGCCGGCGGCCGACAGCGGTTTGGGCCACATACGGCATCAGATTATTCGGAATGCCGCGTGGATCTTCACCAATCAGGCCGCTGGGGTGGGCCCCAGCCGGATTAAAATAGCGCAGTGCGATGGCCAGAAATCCCGGCTGGGAGTGGCAAAGGTCCTGCAGCATCTGCTCGGCCATCACTTTGGTCCAGCCATAAGGATTGGTCGCGCCGAGCGGATGTTGTTCCGTCAGCGGTAAAAACTGCGGGTCGCCATACACAGTCGCGGAGGAGCTGAAAATCAAGCGCGGACAACCGGCTTGCTGCATTTGTTGCAACAGATTGAGCGTGCCACCGACATTATTCTGATAGTACCGCAGTGGTTGCTGCACGGATTCGCCAACCGCTTTGAGTGCCGCGAAGTGAAACACTGCTTCTGGCTGATATTGCGCAAACGCCTGCTGCAATGCGGTCGCATCCAATAAGTCAGCCTCAATAAAATCAAAGCGTTGACCACAGATTTTTTCTAACTGATCCAGCACCAGCCGGCTGCTGTTACTCAGATTGTCGTAAATCACCGGACTAAAGCCGGCCTGATGTAACGCAATACAGCAGTGACTACCGATGTAACCCAAGCCTCCGGTCACCAGAATACGCATCTGAAATTTCCTTAAAATTACTTAAAAAGATTATATGTATTATAAATACTATATATCAATAGCGGTTGGTATATTTGTTCGGTGCTGCGTTGTTTGATTGGGGCGGAGATCACTTCAGTGGTTGAATTCTGCTTACGGTAACGTTGGCAGCCAGCTGTGGGCTTTTTGCTGGCGAGGGTGAATGCCTGGGAGTTGAAGTTCTTAGTCCCAACGGCGCTCAGCGGAATAACACCGGTGTTGAACGCAATTAAGCTAGTTACAGCCAATAAACTCCTACCTTCAACTGAGCGGGCGCTTTGTGGCGTTCGTTTGCTGTTCTCAAAGATTTAGCCCGATATTTCCGGTTGTTTTTTCAGCAGCCTTTTATACTGGTAGCGCTAATCCCGATTTCTGCGACGCGGTTTTTATATTTGCCGCGCAATAGCAGTCAAATTTCAGACAAGGAGAGTGACGAATGTCTTTGTTTCCTCATGAGTTTCTGCAGGCTGTTCGCATTTTGACCCACCAGGCTTCTCAATATACCAGCCGATGGCTGTTCGCAGTGTTGCTCGGGATTTGTGCCTGTGGATTTTCCACTGCCCATGCCGCAGCTCCGACCATCACGGAAGTGACCGGTATTCCTTATGGCAGCTCGATTGCGAATGTGACCTACGGCGCGGGAAAATACGTTGCAATATCAAGCTACGGCAAGGTTTACACGTCAACAGATGCCGAGGCCTGGGCCTTTAGTGCATCAATCAATATATCCAGCCCGCGACGGGTGATCTATTTCAATAGTCGTTTTGTGGTGTCGGGGGCTGCCGGTGCTATCTACACCTCGCCCGATGCGATGACCTGGACACAACAAACCTCTGGCACCACGCAAAATTTGTATGCGATGGAAGCGTATTCGGGAAAACTGTATGCAGCGGGTGCTAACAGGACTGTGATCACGTCCTCAGACGGTACCAGCTGGTCGTCTGTGACGATGAACGTCGGCAACGCCACTGATGATCTGATGACCATCACATCGGGCAATGGTTTGCTGGTTATCGCGGCGCGTCCTGCATCAGCTGTTTCGACATATTATCGCTCGTCCACCGGCGCTTCGAATTCCTGGAGTATCAGC
>JAIXSW010000173.1 GCA_027484495.1 Gammaproteobacteria bacterium | reverse complement strand
TGGATCTCTTCAAGCTCAAAATCAAACCCGAAGACTTGTTGATAAAAGGCAACGGCACGTCTCATGTCGGTAACCGGGATCTCAAAATACAGCGCCGGGTTTTGTTTTTGTGCCATTTCGTCCCTCGGATAGTTTGAACAGGCTGATAGCTGGAGCGCCATAAAAGCCACGAACAGCAGCGCCGCGCTGTTGGTTGCGGCGCGGCAAGACATTTTCATCAAGCGGAACAGTGCTGTTGTATGCATGTTCCAGCGCAGCCGACTGCGGCAAGACCAGCGCTTGAATGCGACGTTCCGCGTCATCTGGCCTCCTCAACCAAGCCAGTTTGTTGCAGACGTTGCAGCACCGCCATGGCCTCAGCGGCCCGTTCAATCGGCACGAAGATGTGGTCGTGATTCGTCCCCGCCACCACGTTACAGCTAATCCCGGCTTGGCCGAGCGCGGTGGAGAATGCGGCGGTGAGCCCGACCGCCTGCAGATCAGAATTTACCGTCAGCGTGATCCAGCCGCAGCGGAACACCGCGTTGAGCCCAAGCCGCCTGGCAACCTGCTCCGCTACAACCACCGACACGCCTTCAGGTTCGCGCACCAGCGCGACCAGTTCGGCAGGGTCAACCTGCTGACCCGCTTCGAGCGTCGCAAACACGAAGATGCCCTCGTGCAGTTCAGGCTGGAGGCTACGCAGCAGCGTGGCAAGATCGCTAATCGGTGGCATCAGACACTCCTATTCCAGACATTCTCACAATCAGTAATATGATTTGCAGTAACAATGAGACGAACGCCCCGCACATACCCCAAACGCCGTGAGTACCGCAGCCCTCAATACAACGATGGTGATACTTTTAAGGCTGCAGTAGTTGCTTTACCCAGCCATCGCCTTTGATTTCAAATAACTCTCTGAGATGTAAGCGGCTTTGCCGAAACGTGAGAAACTCAATTGAAATGGGCTCAATACGGTAACCTCCCCAATTGCTTGGTTTGGGCACCGGTCCGTCTGCAAACTGTGCAGATGACGCTTCAAACCGCGTGCTCAAATCATGTTCAGAGTTTAGTGGTTCACTTTGTGCAAAAGCCGTCGTGGTTAACTGGGCACTTCTGCTGCGGCTTTGCCAAAAACTATCTGCTTCAGCATCTGATATCACATGAGTGACACCAACAACGCGGATTTGATAACCAACGTGGTCCCACCAGATTGTCATTGCAGTTTTTGGCTGTCGCGAGATCTGCCGGCCTTTGGCTGAGTCAAAATAGCTGCAAAAAACAAAGCCTGCGCGACTTACCGCTTTTAAATCGACAAACCTGCCCGACGGAAAACCATTTTCATCAATGGTGGAAACGCAGACTGCATTTTTTTGCTGCAAAGGACTATCAGCCAACGCAGCCTGCCACCAACGTTCAAATTGAATAATCGGGTTGTCCATAAGCCTCAACCTGAGTCAGGTGTAACTATAACTGCACCAAACGCTGTCAGCGTCGCTGTAGTCGAAGGCTGCAGCTGCCGCGTCGTGGTCAATCTATTTGCGCTTAATTACATAATATTGTTTGAAAAAATATAAATAAAAACCAATAACCACAGCCAGCAAAATGAAATACACATTCCCAAAAACAACACTATTGCTCGCGACTATTAAAGATATCAGCACAGCCCAAAACAACCGCTTGGGTTTAGAATATTCAACCGTTACAAAGTAACCATTTTTCTTCGCAACATTTTGTAAAAGCAGAAGAACACAGATCACGACAATAATAATCAACGGAACGATTGGAAACGACGATACATCCATTTTTTTTCCTTTTAATGATAACGACCCACGCACGCGCGCGAACTTTAATCAGCGTCGCAGCAGCCGCGGGCTGCAAGTGACGCAGCTTGTTATGTGGTATTTAACGCCTAGCTATTGTTGAGTGGTGAATCACCCAATACGCTAAGGCAACAAATACACCACCAACTAAAACCGCTAAAGACCATAGCCAAGAGTTAACAAATGCCAAAGAATCATGATCTCTTTGCAGCCTTTGGGCATCGTTGAACACTGCCGCACTAAACGCAAAATGCACTAAAATCGAACCAACTATTGGGAGAAAGCCATACCCGATGAGCAGCTCAGAATTGAAATTATTAAAGATTAAATCCATTTAACTACCTATTGAAAAAAGTGACGCTACTGCCACATCACTATTTGCTTTGGGCGGACAACACATCGCGTTGAAGGCCCCAGCCCCATAGCGGTGACCAGCAGCGAGTTGTTACGTGCTTGATATTTTTGTATTTATACGTTTACCAACGTATGTACCGAAAAGTATACCTATGATGAGTTCTGGAACCAGCCCCATAAATAGTAAGATGCCGAGTCCCAGATCCTCGCCGAGCTCATTTCGTTTCTGACCAGTCGAGAACATTTCATATTGCACCAGTAATTCAGAACCCAGGAATACAAATAATAAAATGGAAACTAAAATCGAGATTAAATAAACAAAAACCTTTTTCAAGCTGACACGTTCCTTGTTTCTACTTGCGCATAACTACCGCCACACAGGCGAGCAACTTGTTGCGAGTCGAGCGCCACAGGCGCGATGTACTGGTGTTTTTTACCTGCTGTGTGGGTTAACCAACGATGTAAGTACATGATCTTCCCAACTTCCGTTGATTCTTAAATAATTTTTAGCAAGTCCTTCCTTAACAAATCCCAAACGCCTAAGAAGTACTTCTGACCTTTGGTTGTCAGGCATATAATTTGCCATAATTCTATTAAGCTGAAGCTCTGAAAAAGCATAACCGATGACATGGTCACATAACTTTTTCATCAGCCCCCTACCTTGATATCCCTTTGAAACAGCATAACCCATGTTACAAGCCATAAAGGGGCCTCGAACAATATTTGTTAGAGAACATATGGCTACAATCTCCATATCTAAGGGGTTGAAGCTAATAAAATGCGCTGACTTACCTTCAGCAAGTTCTCTCTCACGCTCTTGTAGTCGGAGTTTCCATGCATCAGGCGAATGATACCCTTCTTCTCTGAGAGGTTCCCATACATGCAAGTGTTCTTCATTTCTGAGATAAAAATCAGAAATAAAGGCTGCATCATGTATTGATATAAATCTGATTTCCATGCTTATCACACGTAACGCCCAAATTTAGCGCGGAAAGCCGCGCAGCGGGTTGACGTCGCAGCCAGCGCTTTTTGCTGGCGATAAAATTTGATTGTTATGTGCGTTCACGTTAAAAGCCCATTTAATGCAAGCCCTGGCATGAAGAAAAATGCTGAAAATGCCAACGAGCCAGTAATAGCAAACGCAGCAGTACAGAATACTGCTTTTACAAAAAATACTTTTGGTTTTGCAGATGCACTTGTTTGATAGGCGAAATAAGCGAGAGCAACAGCTTCCTTTACTTTGGCTATATATGCTTGAATTTGGCGAATAAAAGGGATCATGTAAGCGGCTAGAAAAGCGAAAACAACTTCTACGCCACCAAAATGAAACAACAATGCGATTTCTGGCGAAAACCAACCGACAATGCCAATTACCAGCCAGAATGCGGCCTTTTGATACCAGTTTAAATCTTCCCACTTGATCATGTCTTCATCCTTTTAGAACATAACTATCGCCTAAACGGCGAGCAACTTGTTGCGAGTCCAGCGGCCGCAGGCCGCGTTGTTTAAGGCGCTTGTTAACGAGCACTGCGCTTACACCAAGTAGTAACCAACATGTACAAAGTATACAAATACGTTAGCGGCCATATAAAACCGATGAATACAGCAATAAATTTACTTTTGTATTTAAAGCAATGAATTAATGAGCAACCCCATAAATAAAACAAAGAAAACAACGATATTGAAAGGAGCAGTAATTCCAGTAAATGCATTTCAGAACCGTCTAAACCCGAATCGGCCACGCGAGGATCGCCAACATAACTCAGAAATACCAGATAACCCCACATAGTCATGCTAAGAAGGATAAGCAAAGAAAGTGATTTTGGATTTAAGAAATATTTCATAGTACTCGTTAACTACCGCCACACAGGCGAGCAACTTGTTGCGAGTCCAGCGCCGCAGGCGCGTTGTGCTGGCGTTTGTTATGCACCGATTTAATCCCGCTTTTGCCAGCGTTGTGGGTACAGACCTTTAAAAGCTATGTTGATTAATTCCTCTTTACTAAGATCAGAGTTTGTATACTTCAAGCCATAGTACACAAAAGAAGATAAAGAACAAAAAACATATAAACATAGAATTAACGCAATAATGCAGCAAGCAACAAATGATATAACAACTATTTTTTCGTAGCTATGAAGAGGAACATCAGCTTCTATACCGAAATAAAAAGACAAAAACCATGATATGTAAAAAGTTGCGGTACCACCTGTTAAACAGCCAAAAAAACCAACCCTAGCCGATTCGTTATAGAAATGCGGCGTCAAATTCCACTGGCTTTTAAAAGCTCGAATCATAAGCAACTGCCTTTAGGATACATAACTACTAACGCACGGGCGACAACCGCTCGCGGTTTGGCGTCCCAGCGGCCGCAGGCCGCGAGTGGCGTGCTTTGTTAGCAAACCGTGCAACAATTAGCGCCACCCGTGCTATTTAAAAACGAACGACAGCTTGATGAAAAAACCACGCTGCCGCTTCCTAGTCGTTGGCGCACAACGCCAACGGTTGTAGTTAATTTTAACTACCACTCACAAAGCCAGTTTTGCGATGTAAACCGGCGCTGCCGATACGAGCGGGCAAACCCACCGAACGCACCGAAAATGCGCATTGACACCGACTTTGCTTTTTCAAGCTAACTATCGCCTAAACGGCGAGCAACTTGTTGCGAGTCCAGCGGCCGCAGGCCGCGTTGTTTAAGGCGCTTGTTAACGAGCACTGCGCTTACACCAAGTAGT
>JAIXSW010000017.1 GCA_027484495.1 Gammaproteobacteria bacterium | reverse complement strand
TCTGGGTCTGACGCTGAGCCATCCTGAGCAACTACAGCCGTTTTCTTTGGTGCTGGCCAATGGCACTGTCGCGGAGATTTGGGACACTGGTGTGATCTGTCTGACACCGGTCATCTTTGATAATACCGACGTGGTTTTATCCTGTGGTGTACACGGCAACGAAACCGCACCCATTGAGTTATGCGCCGCCATCTGTCAGGACGTGCTGACGGGCAAACTGCCACTGCGTCAACGGACGTTGTTTTTATTTGGCAATCCGCCGGCGATCAATGCCGGAAAACGCGAGCTGGTGGATAACCTGAACCGGCTGTTTTCCGGGCATCACAGTAAAGGTGCCGGCGAACCGGGCTGGGAGCGCCAGCGCGCCGCCAGGCTCGAAATTTACGTACAGCGTTTTTACGAGGCGGTTGAGGCAGGGCGCGAACGTTTATTGTATGACCTGCACACCGCCATTCGCGGCTCGCAATTTGAAAAATTTGCCGTTTATCCGTTTTTACACGGCAAGCCGTGGAGCAAACGCCAGCTGCAGTTTTTGCAGGCCTGTGGTGTTGACACCTTTTTGCTGATGCAAACGCCGGCATCAACCTTCAGCTATTTTGGCGCGCAAAGTTGTGGTGCTCATGCCTTTACGCTGGAACTGGGCAAAGTACGGCCGTTTGGCGAAAATGATATGAGCCGGTTTAGCGCTTGCGACTTGATGCTACGGGCTTTATTGACGGGTACCAATGCTGAGTTGGCGGCATTTGATGAAAGCGGCTTCAATTTCTTTGTCGTCAGCCGTGCGGTGAATAAACAGACAGAGCAATTTGAACTGTGTTTTGCCCGTAATATCGAGAATTTCAGCCAGTTTCCGCTTGGCACCTTGTTGGCGCGTGATGGCGACATCGAATATCGGGTTGATGAGCCGGGTGAAGCCATTATTTTCCCCAATGCCGATGTGGCACTGGGCCAGCGCGCCATGTTGCTGGTCAAACCGGTATCCATCGCCGGACAGGTCGCCTGAGTGAAAGCCGGCAGCAAGGACTGCTGCCGGGCCATGAATGCACGGCGCTTCCGGCCGGATAGCGCCATCAACTGCTCTCGCATTAGTTTTACTTATCCGAGCGTACGGAAAAATTCACCGTAAAAAGCCGTGCTGTGCTACGTTTTACTGACTGACGCGGTTGCAATGCAGTTTACGTAAAGGTAAAGTTTGCGCCGCTGGAACAAAATAATAACAGCGAAGCTGCAGTGGTTTGCTTGACGTCTACGTAAAGTAAAATAATCCGACGCGAGAAACCGTCTGCAAAAATCCAGGGGAGAAGCTGACCCAAACAGCGCCAGACTGTCGGTCAGATGGATTCAACATTAAGGTAAAGCCGGCAAACACCAAGGTCCGCGTTACCCGCATGACAAAGAGAGATCTATGACCAACCCGAATAACGCCACGATTTCGACCGTGCACCACGCCGAATTCACCAGTGGCCACGCTTTGCAGATCCCGACACTGCGCATTTTACAGGACGACGGCACTCTCTACGAAGGTGCGACCGCACCGGAACTCGATAAAGCCACAGCGCTGAAAATGTACCAGACCATGACCTTTATCCGCGTGCTGGACGAACGGATGTTAGGCGCACAGCGTCAGGGCCGGATCAGTTTTTATATGCAATGCCTCGGCGAAGAAGCCGCCACAGTCGGTAGTGCCGCAGCGCTGGACGATGCCGATATGATCATGGCGCAATACCGTGAACAAGGCGCGTTACGTTACCGTGGTTTCACGCTGGAACAGTTTATGAACCAGCTGTTTTCCAACGAAAAAGACCTCGGCAAAGGCCGCCAGATGCCGGTGCATTACGGCAGCAATGCCATTCATTACATGACCATTTCCAGCCCGCTTGGCACGCAAATCCCACAAGCCGCTGGTTACGCCTACGCGCAGAAATTACGCGGTCTGGCCAATGTGACCATTTGTTATTTCGGTGAAGGCGCAGCGTCTGAAGGCGATTTCCACGCCGGTCTGAATATGGCCGCCGTGCACAAAGCGCCAGTGCTGTTTTTCTGCCGCAACAACGGCTACGCCATCTCAACACCAGCCAACGAGCAATTTAAAGGCGACGGCATTGCCTGCCGCGGTGTTGGTTATGGTATGAAAACCATCCGCGTTGACGGCGCTGACATTCTGGCAGTGTATCAGGCGACTAAAATGGCGCGTGAATATGCTTTAGCCAACAATGAACCTGTGCTGCTTGAATCTATTGCCTACCGCCTCGGCGCCCATTCCTCGTCGGATGACCCAAGTGGCTATCGCTCAAAAGAAGAAGAAGAGCTGTGGCGCAAAAACGATCCGGTTGCCCGGTTTCGTTTATTCCTGCTGCAAAAAGGCTGGTTGGATGATGATGCCGACAAAGCCGCTATCGAGCAGCTGCGTCAAGACATTCTGGAAGCATTAAAAGTGGCAGAAAAAGTCGCGAAACCAGGTATTGAACATCTGATCAGTGACGTTTACGCCGAGCCTATCCCTGAACTGGAACGCCAGTTGGCGGAACTTAAAGAGCACATCCGTAAATACCCGGATGCGTATCCAATCACGTCAGGGAGAATGTAATGGCGAAAATGAATATGTTACAGGCCATCAACAACGCGCTGGATTTAGCGATGGCCAAAAACGATGGCGTGGTGTGTTTTGGTGAAGACGTTGGCCATTTTGGCGGTGTATTCCGCGCCACATCCAAGTTGCAGGAAAAATATGGCAAAGCGCGTTGTTTTAACACGCCGCTGACCGAACAAGGCATTGCCGGTTTTGCCAACGGCATGGCGGCGCAGGGTATGACGCCCGTCGCGGAAATTCAGTTTGCCGACTACATCTTTCCGGCCTTTGACCAGATCGTCAACGAAACGGCCAAGTTCCGCTACCGCTCAGGCAACGAATTTAACGTCGGCGGTCTGGTGTTCCGTACGCCATACGGCGGCGGTATCGCTGGTGGTCATTATCATAGCCAGTCACCGGAAGCTTATTTTGCCCATACGCCGGGCCTGAAAATTGTCGTGCCACGTAATCCGCACCAAGCCAAAGGTTTGTTGTTGGCGTCGATTAACTGCCCGGATCCGGTGATTTTCTTTGAACCGAAAAAACTGTACCGCGCATCGGTCGGCGAAGTGCCGGAAGAGTATTACGAGCTGCCGATTGGTCAGGCCGAAGTGATGAAAACCGGCACTCAGGTCACAGTGCTGGCCTGGGGCGCACAAATGGAGATCGTGGAAAAAGCGGTCGAAATGGCTGAAGCCATTGGTATTTCCTGTGAACTGATCGACCTGCGCAGCATTCTGCCGTGGGATGTCGACACCGTCGCAGCGTCAGTGCAAAAGACCGGCCGGCTGGTGATCAACCACGAAGCGCCGCTGACCGGTGGTTTTGCCGGTGAGATCGCCGCGACCATTCAGCAGCGTTGTTTCCTGCATCTGGAAAGCCCGATTCTGCGCGTCTGTGGTCTGGATACGCCATATCCGCTGGCGCTGGAAAAAGAATACGTTGCTGACCATTTAAAAACCTTTGAAGCCATTAAAGCGTCAGTCAATTTCTGAGCCGGAGTTATCGATGAAAAAAGATTTTATCCTGCCGGACATTGGTGAAGGCATCGTGGAATGTGAACTGGTCGACTGGCTGGTGAAAGAAGGCGATCGGATTGTTGAAGATCAGCCAATCTGCGACGTGATGACCGATAAAGCCTTAGTACAGATCCCGGCGATTTATAACGGCGTGGTCAGCAAACTGTATTACGCCAAAGGCGATATTGCCAAAGTGCATGCGCCTTTGTTTGAAATGATTGTGGATGTGATGGCCGGTGATGCACCTGTCGTGGCTGCGCCGGTGGCTGCTGTCGCCGTTGGCGGCAAAGTCGTTGAAGATTTTATTCTGCCGGATATCGGTGAAGGCATTGTCGAATGTGAAGTGGTGGATTGGCTGGTCAAAGAAGGCGATATCATCGCTGAAGACCAACCGGTCTGTGACGTGATGACCGACAAAGCTTTAGTGCAAATTCCGGCCAAACATCCGGGCAAAGTAGTGAAGCTGTATACGGCCAAAGGCCATATCGCCAAAGTGCATGCGCCGCTGTTTGCCATCGAGATGGACGCCGACCTCGCTTCAGGACAGCCGCCATCAGCACATCAGGCGCCGGCTGCTACACCTGTTGCGACAACGGCAACAGCAACAGCGCCTGCAGCAGTCACTAGTCTGCCTGCCGGCCACAAAGCGCTGGCAAGCCCGGCGGTACGCCGGCTGGCACGCGAACTCAGTATCGATATTCACCGCGTGCCAGGCACAGGTCCGAAGGGGCGTGTGTTTAAACATGACGTGCAGGCCTTTGTGTCTGGTGCTGTGGCTGCCCCAGCGACAACAGCACCAGTGGTCGCGCCAGCTGCAGTGAACGCTGCCAATACTGCGAACTCCGCCAACACCGGCCGCCGGGTTGAACCGATCAAAGGCATCAAAGCGGCGATGGCACGGCAGATGGCTGAGTCTGTCAGCACCATTCCGCATTTCACTTACTGTGAAGAGATTGATCTGACCGACCTTATCGCGCTGCGGTTAAGCCTGAAAGACAATCTGGCCAAGCAAGGCGTCAAGCTGACCATGATGCCGTTTTTTATGAAAGCGATGTCGCTGGCGCTCAATGAGTTCCCGATCTTAAACAGTCAGGTCAATGCAGATTGCAGCGCGCTGACTTGTTTTGACGAACACAATATTGGCATTGCTGTTGATTCTAAAGTCGGTCTGCTGGTACCGAATGTTAAAGATTGTCAGCGTAAATCTATCGTGGAGATCGCGACAGATTTAACCCGTCTGACTGATTTGGCGCGGGAAGGCCGTGTGAGCCCGGCCGATTTAAAAGGTGGCACTATCACCATCTCCAATATCGGCGCCATTGGCGGCACAGTTGCGACGCCAATTATCAACAAACCGGAAGTCGCGATTGTGGCGCTCGGTAAAGTGCAGCAACTGCCACGCTTTGATGCCAAAGGGCATGTGGTGGCGCGGTCCATCATGCAGGTCAGCTGGTCTGGCGATCACCGGGTGATTGACGGTGGCACTATTGCCCGCTTTACCAACCTGTGGAAAAAGTACCTGGAAGAGCCGTCAGCGATGCTGGTGGCTATGCGCTAACGAATGCGCATAAACAATGCGCCAGCGCTATCTAAGGCGCGCAAAACCTGTTAAAAAAGCCCCATTCGGGGCTTTTTTGTTTCAGCGATGTACAAACACCAATTACGTAATTTTTATATTCCGGAAGAGCAGTCGATTTATCTGCTCAATGCCAATGACGCGAAAAAGCTCAAAGACTGGGTCGCGTTGTGTATCGATGAATTACGCAAATTAGGCTATCGCGACATCGAGCTGGTCGGCAAAGGCGCTTATGGCTTTGCGTTTGCCGGGCTGGATAAAGCCGGCGAACAATGTGTGTTTAAGTTTTCCCGCATCAACCTGCCGCAACATATCCAGGAGCGGCTGGCTGACGAAGCGTATATGTTGTCACAAATTCAGCATCCGAATGTGCCGCGGTACATCACCTACCAGCTGGTGAAAAAACAAGGCATTCTGATGATGGGCCGGGCCCGCGGCATTGACCTTGAACAATACAGCCTGCGCCATGGTCGCCTGCCAGTCCGGCTGATCATTGATATCGCCGCCCAGCTCGCCAGTTTACTCAAAGTACTGCGCAGTCATCAGAAAGACGGTGAAGCTTGTCCTATCGTGCACGGTGATATCAAACCGTCCAATCTGGTGTATGACGAACTCAGTGGCCAAATCAGTCTGGTCGATTGGGGCAGCTCTGTGTTTGCCCAGACCGATGAGCAGGGGACTTACCTGAGCAATAACGTGATGGCGCTGATGTCTGCCGATTTACAAAATTCTAATGCCAGGCTTGGCGATGTGTATTTTATTGGCGCTGAGCAACGTGCCGGCGCTTTATCCAGCCCACGCTTTGATGAGCAGGGCGTGGCTGGGACTTTATATGCGCTGGCGTCTGGCCAGGGCTGTCGTTTTGGCCGCAAAGCGATCCCAGCGCGTAGTCTCGGGCTTCCCAACGAGTTTGCCACGATGCTCGACAGTCTGCTGGCGGACGACCCCGGTCTGCGCGCGCAGGCCGGTGACTATTTCCTTAAAGCGATGCCACGGTTAGCTCATCTGGTGTTGCCGGACCTGACATTGTTTGATGATAGCCCGCAGCTGCCGTTTGGCATCAATGCGCAAAGCCGTGAACTGGATACAGTGGTGTATTCGTCGCGCAAGTCATTTTTGCGCGAACACAGTGAAGAAGACGGCATTCAGTAC
>JAIXSW010000074.1 GCA_027484495.1 Gammaproteobacteria bacterium | reverse complement strand
TTTGCATTTGCCGCACTCCGGCGTATAGAGCGGAATGACATGGTCGCCGACCGCCACGCTGGTGACGCCTTCGCCGACA
This sequence comes from Gammaproteobacteria bacterium, assembly GCA_027484495.1. GTDB lineage: Bacteria > Pseudomonadota > Gammaproteobacteria > Enterobacterales > Alteromonadaceae > Pararheinheimera. Next base: position 3,719 of record JAIXSW010000074.1, on the reverse strand, counting down.
GCTTCAACAATACCGCCGCCTTCATGACCGAGGATGCAAGGGAATTTGCCTTCAGAATCTTGCCCTGACAGCGTGTACGCGTCGGTATGGCAGACGCCGGTGGCGATGATGCGGACCAGTACTTCGCCTTGTTGTGGTGGCATCAAATCGACTTCTTCAATCGACAGTGGCTGGCCTGGGCCCCAGGCGACGGCGGCGCGGGTTTTGATCATTTGCATGGTTCGGTTCCTGTAAAGATGGCGGGGTCATCACGATAGCCAATAATAGGCAACCCACTTAAAGATGTCAGAGTATGCTGCATTGTAATTTTTTCTTAATCGAAGATAATCAGGCAAAAATGAAAATGAGTTTTGCATAAATGAAAGAATGGCAGGGCGTGTCCGAATTTGTTGCCGTGGCGGAACTGGGCAGTTTTTCCGCGGCGGCGCGTCAGCTCGGCATGTCGGTGGCGCAGGTCAGCCGCAATGTGCGTGAACTGGAACAGCGGCTGCAGGTGTTGCTACTGCAGCGCACCACACGGCAGGTGCATCTGACCGAGCCCGGCACTTTGTATTTGCAGCAGTGCCGGCCTTTGTTGCATGGCCTGGCGCAGGCCAATCAGCAGTTGCTGGATTTACAGGGCCAGCCGTCTGGCCTGATTAAACTGACCGCGCCGGTGTTTTATGGCGAAACGGTGATTGCGCCGCTGCTGCACGACTTTTTGACAAAATACCCGCGGCTGCAGCTGGAGCTGGATTTAACCAATGCGCAGCTTGATTTGGTCAAAGGTGGTTTTGACTGTGCCATCCGCCTCGGCCAGCTCAGTGATTCCGGCCTGCAGGCGCGAAAACTTGGCAGCCGGCGCGCCTATCTGGCAGCAAGCCCGGCCTATCTGGCAGAGCAGGGCGTGCCGGCGCAGCTCAGTGACCTGAGCCAGCATCGTTGTCTGGTTGGTTCGGTTGAGTATTGGCGTTTTGAGCAACAAGGCCAGAAATTACAAATCAGGCCCACGCCTTATATCAAATGTAACAGCGGCGTCGCATTGACCGATGCCGTGCTGAAGGGCCTCGGCGTCACGCAACTGCCGGATTATTACCTGTTACCGCATCTGCAACAGGGCACTTTGGTTGAACTTTTGCCCGAGTTACAACCAAAAGATGACGGCATCTGGGCTTTGTATCCGCTCAATCAGCATTTGCCGCAGAAAGTGCGGTTGTTATTGGATTACCTGCAACAGCAGTTGGCTTGATGGGAGGCGGGGTTATCCGCGCACAGGCGCCGCTTTCACAGCGCCTGTGCCGGCTGCTCTAAGCCCGGCCGCGGGTCGCGGTGGCCGGTGAGATGCGGGCGGCAATCAGCGCCGGGTAACTGACTGCCAGTTGCCCGACGGCCAACAGTGCAGCACAACCGATCAGCAGCAGCCCTGGCGTCAGCGGTTTCATGGCAAAAGTACTGACCAGCCAGATATTCAGGCCGACAGCGCCGCCAATGCCAAGTAACACCCCAAGACCACTAATCAGCAGATTCTCCAGCATAAAATAGCGCATGATTTGCCACTGACTGGCGCCCAGTGCCCGGCGCGTGCCGATCTGCCGGGTACGACGGTTGATGCTGAACATCGCAAGACCGACAATGCCAAAACCGGTGATCAGCGTCAGCACAATAATGACGGTCAGCAGAATATTGTAGGTCGCCAAATCTTCGCGATAACTGTCGGCGCGGGTTTGCTCCATGGTCTGCATATTACGCACAATCCGGCCTTTATCGCTTTCTGCCAGCGCTTTTTCCAGCTGTGGCATCAGCGCGTCGCGCCGGCCCGGCTCAGTGCGGATAAAAAAGCGGCTGTTACGGCTGTCCAGCTGTTGTGGCACCAGCATGGCGTTTTCGACGTTATCCCAGCCATTCCAGGGCGCCTGCAGTGATTTAATGATCCCGGTGATTTGCATCGGCTCATGGTTGTTGATGTACAGCGTCTGCCCCAGCGCCTTTTTCCAGTCACCGTCGAACATTTGCGCCGCCATCGCCTGCGACAGAATGATTTTGGCCGGCCATTCGGTAGCGCCTTGATCACGCCAGATCACATCACTGGGGGCGAAGTTTTCGCCGGCGATAAGCTCGAGCCCCATGGCGGCTATGCCTTGTTCGTCAACCATATACACAGCGACGCCGGTGCCGTCGATGTCATCACCGGGTTTATTCTGCAGGCTCATTGACCAGCCGCCGCCACTGAGCGGGATGGCGTTAATTTGTGTCGCTGCAACCACGCCCGGGGTCTGCCGGATCCGTTGTAAATCCTGTGCCAGGGCGGCTTGCAGGTTGTAGTTCGGTGCAAACACGGTGTTGGTCAGGTAAAAGGTATTTTGTTCATCGAGGCCGCTGGGTCTGGCCATTTGCGCACTACGCGCCAGCATCATAAAAATGGCATTCACCATAATGGTCAGCGTCAACGCAATTTGCAGTGCGATCAACAACGCACCGATTTTGTTGCGCATTAAGGCGCGCAGCATAGGTCCGAGTTCTAACATGAGAGGCTCCTTATTGCGCTTTTAATTGTTGGGAGGGCTGCACCTGACAGGCGCGCCACGTCGGGTACAGGCCGGCCAGAATGCTGGAGCCTATCGCCAGCGCGATGGCCAGCAGCACCATATTCAGATCGAGCACGGCAAGGTCGCGGATCCAGTCGCCATACATGGCTTTGACCGCTTCCAGCCCTAGCCAGGCCAGCAGCAGTCCCAGCACACCACCGGCCAGACCAATCACGCCGGACTCCACCAGATGTTGCAAAAACAAATCGTTCCGGCTGGCGCCGAGCGCCTGACGCACGCCAATTTCACTGGCTTTACCAAGAAATTTTGCCAAGAGCAGTCCGACTGTATTGAGCAGACAAACCGCGAGGAACATCAGCGCCATTGCCATCATCATGCTGGCATCGTCTGATACCACCTGCCGTTGTTCCAGCCAGGTCATCACATCACTGAGTTTGTTATTGTCCTGCCGGGCAAAGCGGCCGAATTTGTGTTGCTCGGCGGTATAGGCGTTGATAAAGCTCTGATAAGCCTCCCGATCCGCGCTGCTGGGTAATTCCACCCACAGCTGGGTCCAGATACATTCAGAATCGAGAAACGCCTGAAAGCCGGATTCGGTTGGTTTCCAGCAATTGGTATTGCCAGAGCGATCAAAGAATTGCTCAGTGATCAGTGAAAAGGGCACAAAGACTTCTTCGACATCTTCGAAAGGGCCGGTGGTGATGTCATAAAATTTTGGCTTCGGATCCCAGCGCGCCATCACGCCACTGATGCGAAAGTCCTTGCCGGCCAGACGCAGGGTTTCGCCGGTTGAATCACGGCCGCCAAACAGTCGTTCGTTCAGCTCGGCATTGATCACAACGACCAGCTCTTTTTTCGTATCGGCCGCGCCGTCCCAGCCCGATCCGTATAAAAACGGCACGTCAAACATCGGGAAGAAATCAGCGCTGCTGGCGCGACCTGTTACCATAAACGGCAAGGCATCTTTATCTTTTGGCTCCACCACCGCGGACATGCCACTCATGATCACCTGACGCGGCGCTTTTTTTGCCTGCCACAGATAAGTGGCATCACGATAGGTCAGTTGGTCCGGCGGGTCGCCATTGTCAAAATACGGATTGTTCGGCTCCCAGTTGTCGAGCTGCACGTAAAACAGCTGGTCACTTTTTTGCGGAATAGGGTTGGCCGACATCAGATAATTGACCGTGACTGTGG
>JAIXSW010000583.1 GCA_027484495.1 Gammaproteobacteria bacterium | reverse complement strand
TGAGTATAGTCAGAGAATTTTTGTTCATTGCAAGCGGCGAATGACAAAATTGCAATTGTCGCCCGCACCAACGGTTTGCCCTGTCCCCGGCACATCCATCAGTACAACGGCAACTTCAACTGGACTGGCGGCCTGTCACAGCGTCAGCCAAGCTCAGCTTGCCGACGCGTTTTCTGACTAAGGTCCGGCACTTGTGCCGGCGCTCAGGATGACGAACGTTGGTTAAACTCGGTCATGAAAATTTGCCAGAACACCATAAACAGCGCGGCAACCAGTGGCCCCAAGACAAAACCGTTGATGCCAAACAGACTGATGCCGCCGATAGTAGAAAATAACACCACATAATCCGGCAGCTTAGTGTCGCGTCCGACTAATAGAGGCCGTAGCAGGTTATCTGCCAGACCGATCACAGTGGCGCCATAAACCACCAACACTGTGGCTTGCTGCCATTGACCGGTGGCATACAGATACAAGGCGACAGGCAACCAGACCAGCGCCGCGCCAATGGCCGGCAACAAACTTAAAAAAGTCATCACGACGCCCCACAGCACTGGTGCAGGAATGTCCAACAGATAAAAAATGATGCCGCCAAGCGTGCCCTGCACCAGCGCCACCACCAGATTGCCTTTCACCGTTGCGCGGGTCACTTCAGCAAATTTAGCCAATAACAGATGTTCGCGTTCGTCGCCCAGCGGCACAGCTTCAACCAGTATATGCAGCAATTTAGGGCCGTCACGCAACAGAAAAAATGCCAGATACAACATCAACGCAATGTTCAGAAACAAGCCGGCGGCATTCTGGCCTATTGCCAGCATTTCACTGGCCAGAACTTTGCTGGTGGTCATCGCAAAATCGTTCAGCTTTTGCCGCAGATTATCGGTGTTAATACCGAAATCCTGCAGCGTCGAAACCACCGCCGGAAACGCTGATTTCACCGCATCAATCATTTTTGCCGGATCCACTTCGCCGCTTTGCAAACGGTCGTAAAAACTGATGCCTTCCTGCACAAATGACGCGCCGATGGCTAACAGCGGTAATACCATCACCAGCACTGAACACAGCAGTGTCAGCAACGCCATACGGCCACGGCGGGCCGATACCCGCACTAGCAACCACTGTTGCAACGGATAAAAAATGACACTCAGTGCACAGGCCCAAAATACCGCGCCCCACAACGGTTCAAGCACCCAGCCGAAGGCTAACGTCACGACAACCAACATCAGCAGAAAAAACCGTCTTTCCAGTTGGGCACGCATGCAAATCTCCTTGTTGTCTCTCCCTGCGTCAGTCAGGGCTGTGCAGTTTCAGTGAATTTAATGCCGCACGCAAGGCTGCTGCTTTGATCGGCTTGGCCAGAAACACCATGCCGGCCGCCTTCGCTCGCGCCGGCAGGGCCGGATCCGGCGCAGCCGACACTAAGACGCCGCGCAGCTTCGGCCAGCGTTGCTTTAATGCAATAAACAGCTGCAGCCCATCAGGCGGCTCGCCCAATTGATAGTCAGCGATCAAGATATCTACCGGCTCGCTGCGCTGCAGCGCGGTTTGACCATTGTCGTCACAGGCAATAGAACCGAGTTGCCATTGCGTTAATAACACATGAAGCGCCGCAAGGTTACTATGGTCATCATCGACACACAGGATTTGTAGTCCGGCACTCATTGCTACAGCCGGTGTCGCTATACTTTCGGTGTTACTGGTCAACACCGCCGGTAAATGACTGGCCAGCAACGGGACTGCCACCCGAAAACAACTACCGTGTCCTGGAACAGAATGCACCTGCAGCGGATGCCCAAGGCTTCGGGCCATGCGCTGCACCACGCCGAGGCCAAGACCGACACCTTGCTGGCCACGTGCGGTCGCCTGCACGCGGAAAAAGTCGACAAAAATCTGTTGTTGGTCCATCTCCGATAATCCGGGCCCGGTATCCCAAATCTCGATCCAGACTTGCTCCCCCCGCCGGCGACAGCCCATCAACACTTTGCCGCTTTGGGTATATTTGATGGCATTGCTCAGTATGTTCTGAATGATCCGCCGTAAGTAAGTCGGATGACTGCTGACCTGAAAATGACCAGGGCGGACATGCAACTGTAACTGCTTTTGCCGCGCTAACAGCTGACTTTCATCAGCGAGTTGCAGCAGCATCGCGCGCAGATCCACCGGTCCAACCGGAAACTCCAGTTTGCCTTCGTCCAGCCTGGCGATATCCAGCAACGTCGCCATCAGCTCTTCCGTTGCCTTTAACGAATTATCCAGCTGCCCCAGCATTTGCCGGCCTTTGTCATTCAACGTCTGATCAAACAGCGCGGCTGAAAACAAGCGCGCGGCGTTCAGAGGCTGTAAAATGTCATGACTGGCCAGTGCCAGAAAACGCGTTTTTGAGGCATTGGCGGCTTCAGCCTCTGCTTTCGCCTGCAGTAGTTGCAACTCGGTGGTGCGCCGCAGGTCAACCTCCGCCAGCAGGTCCGCATTCATTTGGCTGATTTGCGCCGTACGTTCTGACACCCGCAGTTCCAGATGTTCCTTAGCAGCCGCCAATGCTTGTACCGCTTTGACGTGCTCAGTGATATCAGTAAAACTGGTGACAAAACCACCACCTGGAATTGGATTGCCGCGGATCTCGATGACAGAACCGTCCGGTCGCAC
>JAIXSW010000601.1 GCA_027484495.1 Gammaproteobacteria bacterium | reverse complement strand
GATGCTTGAATTACTCAAGGCCGTCGATGGCCGCATCCCAAACTTTGCCGGGATTAAATACACCTTCGAAAGCTTGTTTGAGTATTCATTGTGCCATCGTTATCAAGGCGGCAAATTTGACATCCTGCATGGTCAGGATGAAACCCTGTTGGCCTCACTGGCGATGGGCGGCGCTCAGGGTTGTATTGGCGGCACTTTCAATTACGCGGCGGGTTTATACGTGAAAATCCGTGACGCTTACAACAAAGGCGACATGGCATTAGCGCAACAACTGCAACAGAAGTCATGGGATCTGATTGAAGTCATCTGTCGATATCGCGGCAATATCGTCGCAGGCAAACAAATCATGCGTCTGCTGGGCTTGGATTTAGGCCCGAACCGAACGCCGTTCCAGAATATAACCGAAGCGGAGTTTGAAAAAATGAGTCAGGAACTCAGTGCAATTCATTTCTCTGATTTCGCCATCAAGCTAGCTTAAGTAACACTCCAGCAAGCGAAGATCTGTCTCAGATCTTCGCTACCCCTCTAGTACCACATACATCTCATTACCTATTTCAATTGTCCTATCCACAGCAAAAAAATCCGCCGCTTTAGTTGAACAATTTTTGCGCAAAAGCTATTGTCTTGCATACCTGTCATACCATTACACCTAAATCACATTAAAACAGGTCATTTCAATTTTCAACAGAAGGAAATAATCATGCGTAATGTCTTCGGAGCAATAGCGGTGCTGTGCTCAGTCTTGTCGTTTGCAAGTCAGGCAAGTTTGCAAAGTTATGATGCAGGAAATCTCAATCCAAATCCGACCGCTCAAGGATGGGTAGCAGATCGCTCGCTCAGTGGCACGGGGTCTGTGGATACAACAACAGGTGAAACGCTTTATCTCATCGATGGAACCAGCGGACGAAGCGAATGGAGAATGGTTCCAACTGCAGCGGTACATAGCGCAGCGAATAGCTTTGGCTGGCACTACCTAGTCGAAATGCGGCTCCTGGAAGGTGGTTACTTTACCAATTATTACGCCAATGGTTCGAAACGCTATCTGCCAATAGTTTCACTAAATAACGGCAGATTAGAAGTAACTTTAGTGGGACATACGCAGACCACCCCATTTGTGATTACGACTGGCGCGGATGCAACCACATTCCACCGGTATGAGATCGTCACTCTGCCCAACAGCAACGGCATGGCTAGTTTCTATGTAGATGGACGCTTAATAGCCAAAGACTGGCCAGGTTCATCTACCACACAGAACTTTCTGACCTGGGGTAACGGCTCATCAAATGTGAGCGGTAAGGCCTTATATCGGGATGTACGATTTGAAGTCCACGGCGATCCGGTTTTCACATCTCCAGACCGCATTCCATCTGTCATCGCCAGTAAAAATGGCAGCGGCGTTGTCGCAATTTTTGCCGAGCAACGGATTGGTGGTGGCGATCCGGGAAGTACCAGCAACACCAACAATATAATCACCCGAGTATCAACTGATTATGGCCTAACTTGGGGCACGCCAAGCAATTTATCTGCGCCAGCAAATACGAATAACGGTTTTGATTTCTCCGATCCTCGTCCGGTCTTGGATGAGGCCAATCAGCGACTGCTGGTCACTTATGCAAAATGGCCCACCAATGCAGCGCAAAACGGCGATGTGATCAAACCTTGGCTGGACAATGCTTTAGTCTTCAATGAACTCGATTTGGTCAATAAAACATGGTCTTTGCCAACACAACTACCAAATCTCAGCGTCAAAGAACAAGGGCTGCAAATCGTCGCTTTAGCAGGTTCGCACCTCTATAGCCGGGCCAGTAATCTCGTATCGACTGATGCCTGGCGATTGAATGCAAATCTGCGTATTGCCGGAGGTGGCGCAAATATCGTCTCTGCTTCAAATGGCAGCAAACTGTTTCAGGCCACATTTGCCCGGACAGCGACAGATAATTTGGTTGTTCAGTTGAATGGGGTGACAAACACATATCCATTAAAGGGGGTAAATGATAGACCCTTTGCATTTTTTGATATCGAAATTGCCTTTAATCCTGTGCCTCAAGCTGCAACGCTGAAGGTTGATGGCGTCAGTATCGCGACCTGGAATGGCCAAAGCACGACTAGCAGCCTGGTCAGTTTTGGTAATAACGATACTGCTGTAGATGGCCGCATGCACCTTACCAATATTGAGCTGACAAAAAACAGTACTCTCGCATTTAAGTTTGATGCTGCAGCGTTGACTGTATTGAATCCAGCCACAAATCAGACTACCCCTGAATCTCAGGGCTGGACCAAAACCACTCAAGGTAGCGGTTTTACTCAGTATGGAGATTCCAGTATCAATCCGGGACCAGGGCATGGCATTGCTTTATCCAAACAGACATTCAGCCAGGGTGAACACAATGGTCGTTTGATTTACCCGGCCATCCAGCTGGATAAGAGCTTTCTGAATGTTGTTTCTATCTACAGTGATGATAATGGCCAACAATGGCAATACGGCGACGAGTTACCACTGCCATATCAGTGGTCTGGAACAACCCTGAAAACACTGGAACCGAGCGAAGCAGACATGGTGGAGCTGACAGATGGACGCTTGTTGATGACTGTGCGTCTGGACTTTAACCAGATAGTCAACGGCACCAATTATGGGCCCCGTTATCAGTTTGTCAGCCATAATGGCGGCGAAACCTGGAGCATGCTCAGTGGAAATGGCGCCAACGTCTTCGCAAATATCAGTACAGGCACTGTCGATGCCGCTATTACCCGTATCGAACAAACCGATGGCTCAAGTTATCTGGCATTTACTAACCCTATCGGAGATCTAACTACCCATGCCGGCCGCACAAATCTAGGTTTATGGTTGAGCTTTGACGAGGGACAAACTTGGAAAGGTCCATTGCAGCTGGTGAACGGCGGTTCCGCCTACTCTGACATCATTCAAATCAATGATTCGCAAATGCTGGTTATTTTTGAAGATAACTCCAGTCAAATACGCACCATGCGCTTGCCAATTCATTTGTTACGACAACTTCTATAAACAAATCGGCCCTGGAGGATTTAGACCCAGGGCCATTTAAATCGTTTTTACGATTTCTGAACGACTGTTTTGAGCGAGAAGAAGACGAAAAACAGGCTAATTTGTGCAAAAAACAAATGTCTGTAACACTTTGATTGCGGACACTGGTTTTTTTGTGAGCACAACTCATCAATTTGGAGTATAGACAGGGAATTTATTGATGATCATTGCCAATGCGGTTCACAATATTTAATTAAAATTCAAAAAATTGAATTACATATTTTCAAGAATGACATTGACAAAAAAAACAAAAATAAACTTATTAAATATCAATGTTTTAAATTTTAATTCGCATTTGGCATGTCACTTGCGTTATCTCCGTTGTCAATCAACAGGAGACTATTATGGCCGATTTGAAAACACCAGCACAATCTCAGACTGTGACGTTTCAAGCACACCAAGAATTTTGCCCGACAACCGCATCGTATGTCATTGAATATGGAGTAGTCACGCCATCTTTTGGTCTCTCGGCGGCATTGTTTTTCACAACAGTTTTAGTCGCAGTGAAAGCGAATGCTCTGCGCTTAGAGCTTATTAAAGCCAAAAAAACAGCACACACAGATGCACTGACACAGCTAATGAATAGGCATGGTCTTGAAGCGAACTTAGATGGCTTTAAAGCCATCGCAAATCGTTATAATAATAAAATTGCCACTATCGTCATGGACTTAGACAAGTTCAAACTGGTGAATGATACTCACGGCCACCCTGTAGGAGATCAACTTTTGAAGCTTTACGCAACGGTGCTACGAGAAACGTTTAGAGAGAGTGATCTCATTGCGCGTTTTGGTGGCGAAGAATTTCTTGTGATCGCGCTTCTACAATCTGAACATGTTGTGACTGAAATGCTAACTAGGCTCCAAGCCAATTATGGGGAAGCCATTGGACAATCTGATTTGCCGTTTAGCAACGCAAGTTTTAGTGCAGGCGTCGTCATTAGCAATCCAGATGAGTTTGAGTTAAAGGCAATACTCGACGAAGTTGACGCAGCATTGTATACAGCCAAAGATGCAGGCCGAGCCCGAGTGTCTATTGGCAATAAAATCTGTGAGCTAGCCGTCTGAAAGCTTACTTAGTTCGTGGAGGCGGCGGGTTAAAACCCGCCGGCCTGTATCACACCCGTGCTCATGCAATCGAGTTTCAGTAACCGCTCGCCTTTGATAATTCTGGCCAGTCTCAATATCAGTATGCCTCGGTCCACCCGGTCAAAGAATTTCTTTAAATACATTTCTACCATGCCGCCCTTGTCACTTTGGATGTACTTAGTGATTGCCTGACAGTGGTTTATATCGCTTTTTCTGTGCTTATAACCAAGGATTTTCGCCAGCAAAGCTTGGAT
>JAIXSW010000294.1 GCA_027484495.1 Gammaproteobacteria bacterium | reverse complement strand
CAAAACCCACTCAGGTACAGACCGCCGCAGCCACTAAACCCTGGTGGCAAGACGCGGTGTTTTATCAGATTTGGCCACGCAGTTTTGCCGACAGTAACGGTGATGGCACCGGCGATTTTAACGGCATCGCGCAAAAGCTGCCGTATTTGGCGGATTTAGGCGTCAATGCGCTGTGGCTGACGCCAATGTTTGAAGCACCGAGTTACCACGGCTATGACTTTACCGAGTTTTATCAGGTCGAAACGGACTACGGCAGCCAGCAAGAATTCAAAGCGCTGATTGATGCGGCCAAAGCAAAAAATATTCGAATTATCCTCGACTTAGTCATCAACCATATCTCAGACCAACACGATTGGTTCAAACGTTCCGCCGCCGGTGAAGCGCCGTATAAAGACTATTTTATCTGGCGCAAAGATCTGCCAACCGATGGCTGGGGCCCGGCCTGGGATGCCAGCAAAACCGACCCGAAAGTGGTCTGGCATTATCATGCAGGCCGCAAAGAATATTATTACGCCGCGTTTGGCGCGTCACAGCCGGATCTAAATCTGACCCATCCGGATGTGGTCGCTGAGATGAAAAAAATGGCCAAATACTGGCTCGATCTCGGTGTGGCCGGTTTTCGCTTAGATGCGGTGCGTTATGCCATTGAAACCGGACCGGATGGTCAGGCCGATACTTTCGACACCATTGAATACTGGAAAGATTTCACCCAATACGTCAAATCAGTACAGCCAGATGCGATGCTGGTTGGCGAAGCCTGGGCCGACCTGCCGGTTGCCGCCAAATACGCCGGCGATGGCAAAGCACTGGATGCCGGATTTGATTTTGAATTTGGTTATAAAGTGCTGGAATTGCTGAAGGGCAACGGCGGGGTCAAAGCTGAATTTGGCACTATGAACAGTGCTGCTGGTGCCGCCGCGACCGAACCATTGTTGCAGGCCAATTTCAACGCGCGCAAAGCCGCCGGCGTGGCGATGGGTTACTTCAGCCCGTTTCTGACCAACCACGACCAACCGCGGCTGGGCTGGCAGTTACAGGGCGATCAGGCCAAAGCCAAGCTGGCGGCGGCGATGTTGCTGACTTCACCTGGCAGTACTTATCTGTATTACGGCGAAGAAATTGGCCTGAATCAGGCGTCGGATGCTGAACATATTCAGCGCCGCGCGCCGATGTTGTGGGACCAAAGCCCGCAGGCCGGTTTCACCACTGCCGCTAATGCCTGGGTACAATCCGACAAGCTGTTCCCACCGCAGCGCGAAACCAGCTGGTGGGCGCCGTTCCTGCAAACGCAGCTGGCCGCCAAAGTGACAGTGGCGGACCAACAGCAAGACGCCAAATCACTGTGGTCGTTGTACAAATTCTTCATTGCACAAAAACAACAACGCGCGGAATTTGGCGTATCCGGCAGCTATGAAGCCAAAACACTAAACGGCGGCAAACTGCTGCAAATCAGCCGAGAACTGGCAGGGAAAAAGACTGTTGTGCTGCTGAACCTGTCGGCAGAGCCACAGGCGTTGCCGGCTGAATTGCTGAAGGACAGCAGCCTGCAAACTGGCTGGAACGAAGCCGCTGCTGGCGCCACCGAACTGGCAGCCTGGCAGCTGCGCAGCTGGTTTAACTGATCATCCGGCAGCGGTTCAAAAGTCCGCTGCCACTTCCCGGGTTTGGCGCCCTGGTTCCGAGCAAGTCCCCCGGTCCCCTGTGACTGATGTTAGTCGCACCCCATTTTGTGTGGAAGTGCAGTGACAGTGGACTTTTTAAAGGGCCGGGCGCCGCTTCTTTTGTTTGATCTCGCACCGCCTGCGGTTTTTCGCTGGCAATCTGGCCGCAGCGATCTACCTTTAACGTTTCAGCCGTTGTGAATAAGCGAACTCTAACATTGCAGCAGTCCAATTCCCCTACCTGGTTACAACAGCAAAAACTAAACATCGCCGGCCAATTTCTCGATTCGTTGTGGCGTGATTTATCAATCCTGACCGCGGTGGTGTTGCCAGTGTCGCTGCTTCGGATCTTTCATACCGGCTGGCTCAATCTGTACGTGGTGCATCTGACCATAGCCGCCGTGGTGTTCCTCACCGCGCTGAACCGGCAGCGTTTACCGGTGCAGTTCAAAGGCAGTTTGATTGTGACCGTGATGCTGATACTCGGCGCCGGTGGTTTATACAGTTTTGGCCTGGCAGCCAATGGGACTTTCTGGTTGATTTGCGGCTGTCTCATCACTGGTTTTTTGTATTCAACCCGCACTATGTATCTGGTTTGCGCGCTGGCGCTGACCATTTTTATGGCGAATTTTATTGGCTACACCACAGGGTTGCTGCAGACCCAAATCAACCTCGATTTGTATATGCAGGGGGTCAGTTCCTGGCTGAATTTCCTGCTGACTGCGGTGATGATGGTGTTGATCCTGCACCGCGCGGTACAGGCCCGGCAGCAACAGCTGCTGGCTGTGACGCAGCATCAATACCGGCAATGGCTGGATGATTTACCGTTAGCGCTGGAAGTGGTTGATTTACAGCAAAAAACCTATTACCACAATCATGCCGCCAGCCGATTATTTGGCCAGGAAAGTCAGGCCGGCGTTCCGATGCAGATGATGGCGCACCTGCGCGATAAAACCAGCGGCGCACCGCTGCGGGCGACGCAGTTACCGGCTATGGCGGCGCTACGTGGGGAGAATCTGTTTATTGATGCCGCATTGCTGCAAACCGGCCATGGCGAGTCCGTGGTGCGCTGCTGGGGTTGGCCTGGTTATCTCGAAAATGGCGAGATCGGCTATGGCATCACCGTGTTTGAAGACATCAGCCGCCAGGCGCTGGCTGAACAACATAAAAACGAATTTATCGCCAACGTCAGTCATGAACTGCGCACGCCACTGACGGCGATCCGAGCCAGTATCGGCTTAATTATGGGCGGCGCTTTGGGCGATATTCCAAAACGCGCGGAAGAGATGGCGCGGATCTGTCAGCAAAACTCAGAGCGTTTGTTGTTTTTAGTCAATGACTTACTTGATCTGCAAAAAATTGAACAAGGCAAGCTGGAAGTGACGGCGATCCCGGTCGATGCCAGTCAGCTGCTGCGCGCCTGTGCGCAGAATCTGCAAGGGTATGCTCAGGAGTTTGGCTCCAAAATCCTGTTTAACGATCAGGCGCCGCATGCGGTGGTGAATCTGGATCCGGATCGGCTGCAGCAAGTGATCGCCAATCTGTTGTCGAACGCGGTGAAGTTTTCGCCGCAGCACATCGTTGTGATGATGTGGGCGCGCTGCGAGGACCATCAGCTGATCATCGTCGTGCAGGACCAGGGCCAT
>JAIXSW010000143.1 GCA_027484495.1 Gammaproteobacteria bacterium | reverse complement strand
TGCGTGCTCGCGATAAAAGCGGTCTTAGCATCTCGTCGTTATATGCTTATGCGCCTGCAGGCTTTGGCTGGAATTTTAGTAAACCCTTAACTCTTTTTGGTTCCAACTCTACTACTCAAACCCAAGCCCGCTGGCAAGCTACAGACACTCCTGATGTATTCGAAGTGCGGGTGTTTTATACCTTTGATGCACTTAGCCCCGCTGGGGTATGGAATATCCGCCCTTTTACGTTAAAAGATGGCCTTGGGAACGAAACACCGATATTTAACAAACAGCACATGGTGGATTTGGGTTTTTCAACAGACCTGTTTATAAACGTACAAGCTGCTGCAGATTTGTCAGTGATACCCGGCACAGCATCGTCTTATATCAAACCCTCCACGAAAGGTGAGGTCAGCCTTAGGGTCAATTCGACGGAAGGGAGCCGCCTCCCACGCACCATGTCACTGCGCTTTAATGCCAGCACCGGTTTGCGCTATCGAGGTCTACGCATCGGGGGAGCTGCAAGTTCCACGATGAGTTGTAGTGTGGTGAATGATACTGGGAATTGTCAGTTGAGTATTCCTGACGGCTTATCTGCAATTGATGTAATTTTTGTCTTGGAACCCAGTGCTGAAGCTAATTACCAGTTCACTGCAACTGTTAGCTCTGAGCAGCATGAATTAGATTATCAAAATAACACTGCAAAGATAATCATTACAGGCATAACGCCAAGTTTTACTGCCACAACAAAGGTCAGCGGCAATGGACGAGTTGAAACCAGCTCGCAACAAGTATTGTCGGGAAAACGAGCACACTTCAGTTTTAGCGCAGACTACGGCCATACCTTATCAAGCTACGCTGGCTGTGGCGCTACACGTGAAGCGAATAGCCTGATCACTGAACCACTGACAGCAGACTGCATGTTAGAATTACAATTTTCGCCGCTTGTTTATACCATCAATTTGCCCGCGATTCAGGATAACGGCCATGTCAGTTGCGATACAAATCAAGCAGCATTTGGCAGCACGGTGACCTGCACAGCGGTACCGATAAAAGGTTACCGCTTTAAAGGTTGGGGCAACAGCCAATGTCAACAGCAAGCCAGAGTTTGCACCTTTGTAGTTAATGAAGAAATTGTCCTAGAGCCATTGTTTGAGCCTGAAGGCAACAAGCGTAAAAAGCTACCTTTCTGGGTTTTCTTACAATCCTAGGTTGTCTGTCAGGCCCGGGCCGGCTGTAAGCCGTGACGGGTGCCGGAGTTGGTCCTCATGGGCCCAGCTCCGGCACCGCGGCCTAAACCAACTGCAAAAATCCGCTATGTAGTAGCTTTTCCACCAGCACCAGCCGGACATCGTCGCCAATTGGCCCCGGAATGTCTTTGACCGCGAACTGCGGTGTCTGGCGGACAAATTCCATGCTTGGCGCGACCGCCGGATGCACCAGCAGCTGATCGCCGGGGAAACGGAAATCGAGAATATGCGACAGCACATTGACCTGCCCTATCGCCAGCGACGCGTGTTGTACCTGCGTCTCGCGCCTCAGCAGTGGCATCTCAGCGGCAGGTTTTGTCAGCTTCGGCAATTCCAGCAGCATGCGGGCCTGTCGATGCGCCAGCGCCGCTTCGACAAAACCTGGTTGCTGACACAGTTGCAGCAGCCGCTCCAACCCTGCCCGCATCTGCGCACCGGCTAGATCCAACTCCTGACCATGTGCCAGCGCATCGGCACGGCCAGCTGCATTGGCACGCAGCGGCTTTTCAAAATCGGCCATGTAGTCCAGCGCGCTGCTGATCGCTTCACGGATAGTCACCGGCACAAAGCCGATGGAGATATGCAGTGATTCGCCGGTCGATTGCACCGTGTGGGTGGTGCCACGCGGCAGATACAATAAATCGCCGGGTTTGACATCATAAACGCGGTGCGTACCGAGCGGTGGCACACTGGCGCCCAGCGCTTTCCATTTATTTGGCAGTTTTGGCGCTTCGTCCGAGATAAACCAGCGCTTGGTGCCAACCAGCTGAATGGCAATAACGTCGACTTCATCATCATGCACCGGCGCTTCGGCGCCGGTCAGACTCCAAAACAATACAGTGCTGGCCGGATTGCCAAACAGCAGCGTCAGCGCGCGGTTGAGCGCAGCCAGTTCCGGCGTGGCGTTAGTGACATCCGGAAACCGCACTGTGTAGTCATTCGAGTGATATTCCGCCAGCAAACCGGCAAAAGCGGCAGCATCAGGCACAGCCCGGGGTTTCGGTGCCGGCACCTGCGCCTGACGGATATGGCAGGTCAGCGTGGCAGCGTATGCAGCAAAGTGACTGAGCAGCAACGCTTTGGGATCCGGCCCCAGCAACTGGCGCGCCGGCAGTGCAGTTTCGGCCGCCAATAACAACGGACGGCGGCTGACCACTTCCTGAAAAAACTGCTCGTAACTCAAAGGATGCAGCACCTGCGCGAGCAGATGGCGGGCTTGGGCAAGGATCATTGGAACACTCTGCAAATACTCTCGCGGCCATACAAACCGCGATCTCAGGATGGCTCCATTCTTCAGTGCTTTGGCAGATTAATCAAGCCATCTGCGGTATTACAGACAAGTACCGGCCGAGGCGCGACGTGCCCCCGCAGCCAACGGCCATTGTTTTAGCTCACCAGGCTTTTGCTCCAGATAATAATACAGAGAAATCAGCTGCCAGCGCTTGCCGTCAAAGAACCACTGCAAACTGTTGATACCGGTGAAATCTGCGTCTTTTTGGCTTGGCGCAGGCCTGGACTCAACCAGACTCAGCACTGTGGCAAACTGTCCATACCGCCGCACTTCACGGCCAATCTCACATTCGTAAAACCCTGTGGGCCTGATCTGTTGCAAACTTTGCAAAAAAGCCCTGCCACTTTGCTGGCTAAGCGCCCCGCCAGGTTTTGCACCTGCCACCACCGCGTCCGGATGCAACAGCTGCTGCAATACCACCACATCAGACGCTTGGCCAGGCGCATGCGACATCGCCAGCCACAGACTGTTAACCGCAGTTTCCAGCTGCTGAGCTTGCGCTGCTGTGGTAGCTGCCGCAGTGCCTGACAGATAGACCGCAGACAAAGCAACGCTAAATAAAATGATGTTCTTTATCATGCAAATAACTCCATTGATGCCAGAGGCCAACCTATCAGGACCGAGTGTCATCAACACTATTGCGGGATAAGTGGTTGAAATTGCGGGGCCAGCAAAACAACAACGCCGGCAAAAGCCGGCGTTGGATTTTATGCACTGCAGTGCTGTTTTATTGCGTCGCAGTTATTGCTTGATCACCTTCAGCACCGGGGCTGTCGGGGTCGCAGCATTCACGGTAAACAGGTAAGTGCCGCCTTCTGTGATATTGATTTTCAGGTTGTCGTTCGACTGAGCCAGCGTTTTGTTCTGGCCGACAGTCACGGCCTGACCATCACTGCCGGCGCCATAGTTGACGGTCGACCAGTCGGCAGAAGCAAACTTGAACTCATAGTCGCCCGCAGTCAGCGGAATGCTGAACTGATACAGGCCACCGGTGTAGACAAACTGACTGGCTTCGCCCCAGCCGTTCATGCTACCGCGCAGGAACACTTTGGTCGCGCCGTAAGGCACAAACTCAGACACCGTCAGCACCGGCGCTGTGGGCACTGCCGCGTTCAGCGTGAACACATAAGTGCCGGCACTGAAGTTGGCTTTCATGTTAGCACCCGAGCGTTGCAGCGTTTGCGCCACGCCAAACTTCACATCCTGCTCACCGCTTTTCGC
>JAIXSW010000193.1 GCA_027484495.1 Gammaproteobacteria bacterium | reverse complement strand
CAATTTAAGCCCAAGCCCTTGCATTGACCGCGTCCGCAAGCTCGAGCAGGAAGGTTTTATTGAAGGGTATGGCGCTAAATTGTCGGCCTCCAAACTGGGTCTCGGCACTGCAGCTTTTATTCAGGTCACCCTGGACCGCACCACCGGCGCTATCTTCGACCAGTTCCGCGACTCGGTGGTACAAATCGCCGAAGTTGCCGAGTGTCACATGGTGGCCGGTGGCTTTGATTATCTGCTGAAACTGCGTTTATCCAGTATGGAGGCTTATCGCGCAGTATTAGGCCGGATTGTTGATTTGCCGGGCGTCTTGCAAACCCACACTTATGTCGTGATTGAACAGGTGAAACAGGATTCGGGGTTGCCGCTGGACGACAAAGCGCAGGACAAAAACTGAGTTCTGGGCCGGATGCACGCCGTGACAAATGTCATGGTTTTTGATGACAAAGCACACTGACTGACCAGGCGCATAACCGGGATACTGACACCATCAAATCACGGAGGTGTGCCATGCAAAACAGCAAAACGTTAGACCAGCAACTGATTGAGTTTCGTAGTAAACGTTACCTGGCAATGCCGTTGTCCGGCGCCATTATCTGGGCATTGATTGGCGCCTTGTCGTTTGTGCTGACGCCTTATCAGCAAGTGATGGCGACTTTTATCGGCACCGGCAGCATCATTTATCTGGCGATGGCGATCTCGCGGCTGACTGGAGAGAACATCAGTTTCCAGAAAAATACTGAACGGAACTGGTTCGACACCATTTTCCTCGCCGCCGTTGGCATGAGTTTTCTGGTATTTGCCATCAGCATTCCGCTGTTCATGGAAAACTATCTGGCGCTGCCATTTGCCCTGGCTGTGCAGACCGGGTTGATGTGGCTGGTGTTTGGTGTCGTGGCAAAAGCGCCGGTGGCCTATGTCCATACCATAGTGCGCACTGTGGCCTGTGTGGCAGCCTATCTGACCCTGCCACAACACAGTTTTTGGTTACAACCGCTGATTGTGGTGGTCTGTTATGGCTTTACCATTCCGGTTCTGGAAATGCGCTACCGGGCGCAGCAATTGGCGCCGACTGCCGTCACGGTTTAAAACGCAGAAAAGAAAAAGGGAGCTGAGGCTCCCTTTATAACCGTTGATGCTTGGTACGCCGCAAAAGCATCGAGCAATTTCGGCGATATCCATCAGTTAACTCAACGTCCTACATCCAGCGATCATTGCGCCGGCGTTTTGGTGTGATCAAAGGCAAAATCAGGCCAAACAAAATGCCGCCCAATAAAATGCCTCCACCTATCACCATCTTATTCTGCAATAACTCTGGATTTTCTTCGGCCAAACGGGTGGTTAGCTGGGCTGCAGTCTGCTTGGCGAGCTCAGCCGCTTTGACGGCCTCATCACGCTCGGTCTGGGCTTTGCTGACTTCAGCCTGCAAGGTCTGACGTTCCTGCTCAAACTGTGCGGCAATCATTTCCTGCTGACTCAGTTGTTGTTTTAATGCTTCCAGATTGGCTTTCGGACTGGCGGTATAACTGATGTATTCGCCACTGAGCCAGCCTTCGCCACCACTGCTATCGCGGACTTTGACAAAACCATTGGCCGGATTGTCACCGATAAAAGTGACATTCTCGCCAGCCCGTACCGTGGAAATGGTGCGGTATTCATTGCCTGGGCCTGAGCGTAATGGCGTACTGAGACTGTCGATGATAAACGCTGGTTTTTCGGCAACTGCCGGTTTGGCCGACGCTTCAGTCACAGACTGCGCGGCAGGCGCTGAAGTTTGTTCAGAAGGGACTTGCTGGGCTGACGCAACAAAACTGGCCAATACAGTGGCGATACAAGCAGATTTCAGAGTAGACATAACAAATTCCGGTGGGCTGCAACAAGCATAATTGCGCATGATCATAGGGAGTTGTGCTGAGGTTGACAAGCAAAAACACTTGCAGCATCAATGGGGCTGGCTTAGTGTGCCTGACAAATCGTTTTGACGTGATCAGGACCTGTTATGTCGCTGGAAGTGGAACTGAAATTATTGTTACCGGCGCAGCAAGCTGCCGCCATTTTTACCGCTGTAGCCGACTATTGCCGCCAGCAGCTGGCCGCAGTGGAATTCCTCGGCGAAAAGACCTTGTTAAATGCTTATTTTGACACGGCAGATCAATGGTTTCGCCGTCACGATAGTGGCCTGCGCACCCGGCAAAAACAAGGCCGGTTTGAACAGACCCTGAAGCTGGCCGGCCAGCAACATGGCGCGGCGCATATCCGGCCTGAATATAATGTACCGACCGCCGGCGTAGTCCCGGTTCTGACCGATTTTCCGGCGGACGTTTGGCCTGCGGGCACCGACGTTGTTGCGTTACAGGTTAATCTGCAGGAATTATTCCGCACCGATTTTGTCCGGCAGACACTGCTGCTGCAAACCGTTGGCGGCGCGCGGATTGAGCTGGTGTTTGATCAGGGAACAGTGCTTGGCAGCGGCCAGCAGGAATTGATTTGTGAGCTCGAGCTTGAATTGCAAAGCGGCGCAGTGGCGGAGATCTTCAACTTGGCTGCGGCGCTGGTGCAACAATTCCCGTTACAGTTGGGCGTGCAATCCAAAGCTGAACGCGGTTATCTGCTGGCTAAACAACAACCGCTGCAATGGCAAGACTTTGGCCCGACCGACAAGCCGGCAGATTATCTGGGCACATTTTTGCGCAATCAGTTACTGCTAAACCGGGGGCAGGCGACACAAGCCATGCTGGAGCTGCAATGGCAGCAGTGGCTCAAGGCGCTTGCTGCTGAACCCGCCGCTGCGGCTATCTTAGCGCTGGCGGATGCATTGGGGTTACAGCCATCACCACAAGCGCTGCAATCTTGGTTGTTGCAATACAGCATCTGGTTACTTGAGCCTGCCACGCTGAATCGTATCGTTTAACAAGCCTGATCCGGAGTGTGTCCATGTCGCACCAGCCCACTGCATCGTTATTAAACCTGCCCGCGGAATTGAGCCAGGCGCTGGCGCTGCAGCGGGCCCAGCTGGATTTCAGCCTGCCTGAAGCGCAAGAGCGCCAATTACAACAGTTGTTGGCGGCTAGTCCACTGCTCGGTCGATGTCTGAAATTACAGCCGCACATACTGGCGGGGTTACTCAGTGGCGAACCCGGTTTTAATGCACCGGATCTCAGCCAGCCGCATACCGAACCTCAGGCCATGGCCGCGCTGCGACGCTACCGCAATGCCAGTTTGTGCCAGATCCTGGCCGATGACATGTTGCGGGCACAGCAGATCAGCACTGCGTTGACGCGTGTGTCTGCGTTGGCGGACGAGCTGATTAATCTGGCATATCAGTGGGCCTGGCAAGAACTTGCGCCGCAGTGGGGCCAGCCACTTGATAGTAGCGGTCAGGTCATGCCGTTACTGATCCTCGGCATGGGCAAACTCGGCGGTGGCGAGCTGAATTTCTCCTCGGATATCGACCTGATATTTGTCTATCCGCACAATGGCGATACCAGTGGTGGCCGGCGTAGCACAGAGAATCAGCAGTTCTATACCAAACTTGGCCAGAAAATCATTCTGCTGCTGAACCAGGTCACTGCCGATGGCTTTGTTTACCGCGTCGATATGCGTTTGCGGCCTTTTGGTGACAGTGGTCCGCTGGTGCTGAGTTTTGCCGCCTTTGAAGATTATTATCAGGCGCAGGGCCGCGACTGGGAGCGCTACGCCAT
>JAIXSW010000016.1 GCA_027484495.1 Gammaproteobacteria bacterium | reverse complement strand
TTCGGCGTCGGCGGCATTTTCGATACTGAATTCAATATCGGTCATCGGCTTGGTCATGTCTGCCGGATCGGCTGACAGACTAATTGGTACACTGGCCGTATCTCCACCTTTAATCGTGACTTCGGTGATGCCGAGCCAATTGACCTTATCCATCCCGGTAAAGCTCAGTTTAAACGTCTGTTCTTGCTGCGATTTATTGATGATCTTCAAGGTATAGGTGTTTTCAATCAGACCTTCGTCCGTTTCACGGAACAGGCTGCCGCGATCACGTACCACATCAAGCTCAGCCGGCAATCGCGTCCATAAAGTCCAGCCGAATGCGGCACATACCACCAGCAATACAACAAAATAGCCCAGTAGCTTTGGTCGTACTACTTTGGTCGGTTTACCATTGAGGCTGTGCTCTGTGGTGTAGCTGATCAGGCCTTTTGCATAGCCCATTTTATCCATAGTATCGTCGCATGCATCGATACAAGCGCCACAATTGATGCACTCATACTGCAGGCCGTTGCGGATATCGATACCGGTCGGACAGACGTGCACACACAAGTTACAGTCGATACAGTCACCTAAACCTTTGGTTTTGTATTCGGTATCTTTCCGCGAACGCGGGCCACGATTTTCACCACGGGCGGCGTCGTAGGTGACAGTAAAGGTGTCTTTATCAAACATGGCCGACTGGAAACGGGCGTATGGGCAGATATGCGTACACATAATCTCACGCATCCAGCCTGCATTCCCGTAAGTACAGAACATAAAAATCAGCACAAAAACCACAGACCAAAAACTTGCCTGTGCGGTAAAGAAGTCAATAAACAACTGATCAATCGGCGTGAAGTAACCGACAAAAATCAACGATGTCAGCAGTGAAAATGCCAGCCAGGCGAAATGGGTCAGGCCTTTTTTCAATACTTTCTGGCCACTCCATGGATCTTTGTCCAACTTCATCCGGTTGTTGCGGCTGCCCTGAATTTTCTCTTCAAACCAGATAAAAATAAAAGTCCAGACCGTTTGCGGGCACATATAGCCACACCAAACCCGGCCGTAGAAAGTGGTAACAAAAAACAAAGCATAGGCGCCGATCACAAAAATCCACGCCATGATGGTGAAATCCTGTGGCCATAAGGTCATGCCGAAGATATTGAATTTCTGCTCGTCAAGGTCGAACAACACGGCCTGATGGCCTTCAAACTGTAACCACGGCAGTAGAAAAAACATTGCCATAAAGACAAAACCCATATTGCGGCGCAGACGCTGATGCAGCCCTTTTACCGCACGGACATAGATCCGATCCCGCGATGGATAATGATCCGGCGCTTTTGGGTTGTGCATGTCGACTTTGACCGGAATTCGTTGTTGCTGGTCCAAGGGGTACCTCTTTTTTGCTGTAAAAACTGCAGTAACAGTCTGGCAGGTTTGCGAGTATAGCAGTTACCGCCTGCGGCTTGTCCAAAGTCCCTGCTGAATTTATGGAGATAGAGGGATCAATCTGAACTTGAATGATGCATCAAGCAATATGCAGACCAATTGATATAGCTCATGTTTTCTGAGGCTTAGCGTAGAACGCGTTTCAAGGTGTAAACAATGTTTACATGCAGGTTGTGGTTATGTGTAAGCGTCGTGTGCAGTTGGGTTTTGCCTGTTGTCAGACGTTCTGATCGGCGTA
Organism: Gammaproteobacteria bacterium; assembly: GCA_027484495.1. Lineage (GTDB taxonomy): Bacteria > Pseudomonadota > Gammaproteobacteria > Enterobacterales > Alteromonadaceae > Pararheinheimera. The sequence goes on along the minus strand of JAIXSW010000016.1, from coordinate 7,407 downwards.
GAATGGCTGTTAAACAATGTGGGGGCAGTATGAAGAAATTTTTGTGGGTCGTTGTAGCAATCTTGCTGGTTGCGACTTTTTCTGATCATCCGCGGTTAAAACCTTACAAAGACCAGTTATACGGTCTGTTTGCAGAAACTGCAGGCAATGCCAGCCAGGTGCATGGTGAACAGGTCCTGCGCACTATCGATGCACGATTTGCCAGTTTTTCGGCGGAGCTTGGACAGAAGCAGCAAGCAGAACTGAAACGTATTACATCAAGCCGGGCTGAACTGATTACGTTTTATCAGGCGTATTGCAAAGAAAACCAGTTTAACCCGTTGTTTTTTGGCGAAACACAAAACCGGATTTGTAGCACGATCAAAGAATTCGAACATGGATTACGTTAATCGTCTGGTCATCTAGGTATCAGACCAACCCGATCTGTTTATGCAAAAGGCAGACGCCGGAATTTAAAGTTGGTGCCAGCAATCGCAGCGAATAAAAAAGCGGTCACCAGACCGCTTTACAGCACAGCATCAGCCCGCTATTAACGAATTTATTCGACCTTCTTGACCACGACCGCCTGACCGCTTTGGATCACGACACTGTGATTTTGCGCGTCGACATTCAGAATTAACTGACGGATCAGTTTTGACTTTGACACGCCAGTTTCCAGACTGAGCTGATTCAACACGCCGATCGCCTCTTCGCTTAAGGTAAAAGTCGCATGGCGCATCGGACCTTTGTTGATTAAAGGCTCCAGTTCATCGCCGGCAACCTGGCGAACACTGACAATCTGCGGTTTACCCATCGCATAATTTTCAGCGTCGGCAATAAATTCATCGACGGAAAAAGCGTGCTTATTCGATCGTGTTGAATTTTTTTTCAGATCGGTCAATGCCATCTTCTTGTATCGCCTTCATTGCCAATAATTCCTGAATGATGTCTTTGATTTCACTGGCGGCTTTACCGTCAGGTTCTGTATCCATCACCGACATGCCTTTTTCTTCACTGTCATCATAAATATTGCGGCTGAAAGTGACTGAGTTGAGCACGCGCAGGCTAAATGAGCGCACCACGTCTTTTGCTTCCAGAATGCGGCCACCCTGGTTTGGCAGTGAAGGGCACTGCGTGAGTACACAAGCGACAATCATATCCGGATTGACCACGTTACAGTTGCTGACCAGATCTTCCAGATGCTCCAGGGTTTTCAGATCGCGCCGTTTCGGTCGCAACGGCAACAGTACATGGGAGGCAACTGACATGGCTGAACGCAACGCCACGCTATCCTGACCACCGCAGTCGACGATGACATAGTCATAATGGTGCTCAAGACTCTTTAATTCGTATCGGATTTTCCCGTACATCTGTACGCAATTGATCCACTGGACCTGGGGCGACAAATGGCGCTCCTGTACCCAGTCAGATGTGGTGCGTTGCGGGTCACAATCGACCAGGATGACATTGGCATTTTTCAGGCTGGAAAAATACACCGCGATATTCTGCGCCAGACAGCTTTTGCCACTGCCGCCTTTCTCACCGCCAACTAACAAAATCATGGAGCTTCCCTCTTAGTCGCGACCAAAACAATTCAGCACTGCTTTTGCAGAACTGTAGGTTGTGCAGACTGCCTCGGAACAGGCAGTCCGTTTACAGTGTAGGAGAATTCGGCTTAATCAGCCACCGTCTGTTTTTACAACTGAACCTTAATCTGCGCGACCGCATGCAGGGCTTTGGTGACAGCCTGCTCTGTGGTGTCGCCGAGCGCCAGCGCCACGCCTAAACGTCGCTCGCCCTGAACTTCCGGCTTGCCGAACAGTCGCAATTCGGTATCCGGAGCGCTCAGCGCCGCAGCCAGATTGCCATATTGCATCTGGTTGGAATGGCCGGCGACTAATAACACAGCGGATGCTGCTGGCCCGTACTGACGGATTGTTGGGATTGGCAGACCGAGGATCGCGCGGGCATGCAGCGCAAATTCAGATAAATTCTGCGAAATCAGCGTGACCATACCGGTGTCATGCGGACGCGGTGATACTTCGCTAAACCAAACATCGTCACCTTTGACAAACAGCTCGACACCAAATAAACCGCGACCACCCAGTGCTGCGGTGATGCGGCTGGCATAGTCGCGGGCGCTTGCCAGTGCGGCAGCTGACATCTGTTGGGGTTGCCAGGATTCACGGTAGTCACCCCGTTCCTGCCGGTGACCGATAGGTTCACAGAACTGAGTCTGACCATCGGCTGAGCGCACAGTCAGCAAGGTGATTTCGTAATCAAAATCGACAAAGCCTTCGACAATAACCCGACCTTTACCGGCACGGCCGCCTTCCTGGGCATATAACCAGGCATGTTGCAGATCTTCCGGACTTTTCAGCACCGACTGGCCTTTGCCAGACGATGACATAATCGGTTTCACCACGCAGGGATACCCAATTTCGGCCACGGCGGCCAGATAACTCGGGTGATCGTCAGCGAAGCGATAACGTGATGTTGGCAGTGCCAGTTCTTCTGCCGCCAAGCGCCGGATGCCTTCCCGGTTCATCGTCAGATGCGCTGCACGGGCGCTTGGGATCACACAAAATCCCTCTTGCTCCAGTTCCAAGAGGGTGGCGGTGGCAATAGCCTCAATTTCCGGCACGATAAAATTCGGTTTTTCGCGGATCACCAGCTGACGCAGTGCGGCGCCATCCAGCATTGAAATCACATAATGACGATCGGCGACTTGCATCGCCGGCGCATTGGGGTAGCGGTCGGCTGCGATCACTTCACAGCCATAACGTTTTAATTCCAGACAAACTTCTTTACCCAGTTCACCGCAGCCCAATAACAGCACTTTAGTGCTGTGCGGACTGCCGGGGGTTCCAATCATCGGCATGATTATTCTCGATGTTCATTGCTTCGGCTATGGGCTTCAGATTACTGATCAGGCTGGGTTTTTCAACCTTTATTGCGGTGTTTGCCGCATTTCGTTGCCAGCCGCCATACATTGGGTGGGGCTGCAGCCCGAAATGACGCCTGCCGGTTGATACGTGATGAATTATGCAGAAAAAAAACGGACCGACAGGTCCGTTTGATGTTGATTCAGCAGTCAGCTTAGCTGGCCATCGCAACCTGTGGCCGAGACGCGGCATTGCGGCGGCGGAACCAGAACAGGGCAGGGAGCAGCAGTAACAACGCCGTTGGGTGCGGAGCGCTGACACTGGTACTGCCGCCTGGTGGAATTTCCAATGGTGACCAGTTCACTTGCTGGTTACCGCTCCAGGATTTCGCCATCACCTGACCCCAAATCACACCCCATTCGGTAGATACAGCAGCTTTAGGTGCCAGAATTGAGCCGTAGACAGAAGATGAAATGCGCAGATCATTGATTCCGTTGAAATTGAACAGCACATGGTTGGCGATGGCCGGGCTGTTACTATTCAGGTCGCCCACTTCATAACGAACCTGAGTCAGAGACATACAATCTTTCTGGCCGACGGCGCATTTAGCTTGTGGTGTCCAGTTTTTGGCCTGAGTACCGTTTGGGTTGCTCATATTGAACACGATTAAAGCATCTTTGCTGATGTTGGCATTGTCGACGCGGATCGTATGGAATTGGTTCAGATCGTCCTGAGTGACGTTAAAGACATACACGTTATCAGTAGTGACTTTGGCTGGCGTAAACACCAGTACACCGTCCTGGGTATTGCGGTTGACGCCAACGGCTGGGGTGGTTTTCGCCGCCAGTTCGTCTGACAGTTTGTTCAGATGGGTAAAAGCACTGTTGAAATCAACACTGGAAGGGGCTTTGGTGGTGGAGGCGGCGCCCACTCCACCTTTGCTGACGTTGTAACTGCCACCGTAGACCAGATCACCGAGTTTAGTGTTGGCGGCACCGTCATACACATTCAGGTAACCGTCGCCAGATTTCTCCACATTGCCACCCACTGTGACAGTGGCTGGCGCGCTGCTGTTGACGTAACCAAAGTCGTAACCGCCGTTGACCAGCAAATTACCGCCAATGGCTGCAGCGCCTTCAGTATCAGAGGAGCTGGCACTGAAGTTTTCTTTCACAAATACGTTGTAGTTTGCAGCCTGACCCAGACTGATACCACCGGCCTGACTGGCCATACTGCACAGGCTGGCCGCAACCAGACTTAACACAACTGCTAACTTCATTGCAGACTCCTGCAAAATGCTGCTGAAAATTTGCGCAATGATACCTGATCAGACCTGCTTTTGACAACGCTGTCTTTTTGAAATTTTCGTGAATCAGTTTACCAGCTGTTTTTCAGAGATATTATTGATAATGATCAAGAGCATAAGATCATGCTAATTCAATATATTTGTTAAAAGACCGGCAACAGAACCCAGTATTCTCTGGTGAATTCAGCCAGTTCAGAACATTTCTTTGCTGGCTGTGCCTATTTTAGTTTTTCTCTAATTGCCGCAGCAACTGTTGTTCTGCAACATTGAGTGGACGGTCTTTGAGCTGGAGCAGGATAGCCTGCGCCTCTTCCGGCCTTTTCAATTGCTGCAGCGCTGCCGCAATATGCAGCTGCAACAGCGTTGAATTGGGCTGGCGGATCTCGGCGTCACGCAATACACCAAGTCCCTGCTCAGCTTGCCCTGCTTTGACCAGCGCATAGCCATAAGTATCGAGAATATCCGGCTGTTCCGGCATCGCCTGATGGGCTTTCTGAGCCAGTTTTAATGCCTGTTGCGGATCGGTATCAAACAGCAATACCGCCAGATTGTTCTGCAGCACGGCCTGGCTGTCCAGTAGCGGGCTTTGCTGATACAAGGTCCGGGCCTGGTCTGGCAGCCCTGCCAATTCCAGTTGCTCCGCCAATAACATCGTCGCACTTAAATCAGCCGGATGCTGGCTTAACCAGTCGCGAAGCAGTTGCTGAATCGCCGCAGGATCCTGACGTTGCGCGCGCAGCAACAGCAGCAGATGCCTTTGATCGCCGGATTGTTTGAACAGCGGGATCAGCAGCGCCGCAGCGGCCTGGTCCTGACCTTGCGCCAGATGGAAATGTGCTTTCAGTTCGGCAAAGGCAGGTTGCTGGCCCAGACTGCTTTGCAGTTTTTGCAGCAACTTCATGCCGTCAGCAAAACGCTGTTCCAGTAGCGCCAGCCTTGCCTGCAACAAACCGATACTGGCTTCATCGGCATCCAGTGCCTGCAGCCGGGTCAGCGTTTTGGCCACGCCGCTGTTGTCCTGACTACGCAGTTGCAAATCGGCAAGGTCACGCAGACGCCAGGATTGATCGTACCAGAGGCCATACAGGATCTCGCTGAGGCGTTTTGCTTCGGCTAAATCCTGCTGCTGTAACGCCAGCCGTGCTTTGGCAAAATACAGGTCAGTGCTGATATCTGTTTGTTCTGTCAGCTGCTCAGCCAGTGCTTTGGCCTCTGCTAACGCATTGGTTTGCAGATACAGTTCCAGTAGTGCCATTCGCGCCGGCACCAGTTTCAAATCCTGTTGATCCAGCTGTTGTAAATAATGGATAGCATCCGGCGCTTTACCAAGGCGTAACGCGGCGTCGGCCATCAGCTGCAACACCAAAGGGTCGGCAGCGTCTTTTTGCAGCAGCGTACGGTAGGCCTGCATCGCGCTGTTCCAGTCCTGCTGTTGCAAAGCCAGACTCGCCAGTGATAACAGACTGGGTTTGTAGTTTGCATCCAGTGTCAGCGCCTGCTGAAAGAACTGTCTGGCAAGGCCCGCATCTGCCGATTTGGCCGCAACATCACCGGCTAACTGGAAAATTTCTACTTTAGACTGGTCACTTTTTAGTAAATCAGCGGCGGTCTGGCGGGCCTCATTCAGCATGCCTTGTTCCAGCTGCAAATACCCCAGCACGATCAGATCGGCCTGCTGACTGCTGCCACCCTGTTCAGCTAATAAACGCCGGGCTTCTGCGCTTTGATTATTGCTGAGCAGGCTTTGGACATAAGCTTTGCGGATCTCAGGCTGTTGCGGAAAAGCGTTAAAGGCTTGCTGCAGCAACTTCAGCTCAGTGGCAGGTTCACGCTGGGCTCTGGCGACGGCGGCACCCAATAAATACAGCTGAAAGTCAGCCGGATTCAATTCCAGTGCCTGCCGGCTGAACCCGGCGGCGGTTTTGGCATCACCCAGCTGCAGGTAGCTCTGCGCCAATAGTTGGTGGACCTGATAGTTTGCCGGATATAATTTCAGCGCGCGGCGTAGTTTCAGGATCGCCTGCTCAAACTTTTCCTGACTGAAATCCATCGTCGCGGCGAGCAACAACACATCTTCTTGTTCTTTGGCGTTTTCCGGCAGATTATTCAGTTGCATCTGAACCTGACGCAACATCCGGTTTTGTTCTTTGTCATCACCCTGCAGCCCAATCAGTGCGGCGTGGATCAACTGACCATATGGGTTATACGGGTATTTTTCGCGATAACTGACGATGGCGTTTAATGCCTCGGCCAGTTTTCCTTGTTGCTGCAGCACCTGCGCTTTTCCCAGCAGCGCAATGGCATCGCCGTCGTCGCGGCTCAACAGTTGCTGGTAAATCTTCAGCGCCTCGTCGCGCTGTTGCTGGATTAAATACAGTTGTGCCTGCAAATACTGTGCTTTTTTACCAAAAGTACCATCGGTGCGGATAGCACTCAGCAGCGGCGGGATCTGTGAAAATTGTTGCTGTTTCAGGTGCAGCTCAGCCAGCTGAAAGCGAATTTCATCGGCGAGCGCTGCATCGGCCTGACTCAGACTTTGTTGATACAGCGTCGCGGCTTCTTCATACTGATATTGAGCTTTGTGCAGATTGGCACGCATCAGCTGATACGCCGGCTGCGCTTTGAACTGTGGGTAGCGGTCCAGCAGAAATGCCACTTCATTGGACTTTTGCTGGGCAAGCAAAGCACGCATCAAATCGTAAATCAGCGGCTCTGTTGCCGCGCCACCATCGAGTGCGAGCTGCAATTCTTTTTCCGCGCTGCTCCAGTTGCCGGCCTTTAATAACACTTGTCCCAGCATCAGCCGGGCCGGTAAATACGCCGGATTTTGTTGCAGACTATTACGCAGTTCCAGCTCTGCTTCACGCCATTGCTGTTGCTGACTGTATTGACGGGCTTTTTCATAATAAGCTGCTGCAGTATCCGCAGCAAAAACCGGTTGCGCCATCAGGGCAACCATCACAGCAAGTAAACGCAGTTTCATTACCATTCCTTCACAGCCAGGCTGGTGCTCACTTTAATTGATAGCGTTGTCATGCGCAAAGTTTGTCTGTCGCCGGCAGCAAAAGGAATAGATAGGAGCACTGGTATGCAACCAGAACACCGACCACAGTAATGTTGTTTTCTCTACCAGACCGGACAGGCCGAAGCGCGGCTGGACTATCGGTTGTTGCAGATCAACGGCCACAATGGCGTCGATTTTTACCACACCTTTGTGCCACCAGAGTTGCGCGGGCA
>JAIXSW010000198.1 GCA_027484495.1 Gammaproteobacteria bacterium | reverse complement strand
GAAGTTATTGTACCGGCTGCAAAAGTTTTTTGTGCCAGCACCACTGTGCTGGTCAGCATCGCATCAGCACTTACTGCAGAACGTTGGTAGCGTACTGCAATATTGGGAAGCAACGGCAGCGGATGTTCAAATCTGCCATACCAGGCCAGTTCATTGGCATCATCCAATTCAAACTGACCTGTCTTACCAGGATCACCTGCGGAAACCTTAGGCTGCGCCTGCCAGTAATCCACACCAACTCTGGCACCTAGCATATCCGCCTGAGCGCTGCCCGCTGTAACCATTAAACCCACAATTATTCCGGAAACAACCCGCATTATTTATCCTTGTGACAATAATTCAGTCAAATCAATCAGCGCCGCATTGGCTCTGGAAATATAGTTTGCCATGACGAGGCTGTGGTTAGCCAACATGCCGAACCCACTGCCATTTAACACCATTGGCGTCCAAATGGTTTGTTGGGTAGATTCCAGCTCGCGAATGATTTGTTGCAGGCTGACAGTCGCATTCTTCCGTTGCAAGACGTCAGCAAAATCTACTTCTATCGCCTTTAACAGATGCAACAGCGCCCAGCTGGCTCCCCGGGCTTCATAAAACTCATTATCGATCCGCCACCAGGACGTTTTGATCATCATCTCATCTGGGGTCAATGTGGATTGTCGCGCAGCGATATCACCGGCCAAATCAGTATTGAGGCGATCCTGGCCAACGCTGGCACTCAGGCGTTGGCTATAACTACCTAAGCGTTTTTCTGCTTGTTTCAGCCAATCTCTTAAATTGTCAGCTCTGGCAAAAAACTGATGCTCTTGATTGCCTGCGGCCATTAACCCCTGCCGATACTGCCGCAGCAGTTTAATTGCTGCAGTATATTCCTCTTCCGGCGACGGGATCGCCCAACTACGATGTTCAATATTAAATTTAGGCTGGATCTGCTTAAGCAGACTGTTTTCAACCGACTGTGACTGGGAGCGACTCAGGTCCGCCCGCATGGCCAGAGCCATGTCTCGGATCATTTCCAACGCCCCCAGCTCCCAGGCGGGCATATCATCCATCAAGACAAACGGCGGCAAAATATCATTGCTGATAAAACCGCCGGGCTTATACAGCAGGGTCTCAGTAATATGGATTAAGGTATTTGTCGTGGTAAAGCCCACTACAGGTTTTTCACCCGCGGCCGCAGTTTGGGCTACAGCGACAACATCAAATGTGGCAGGCTCGTCGCTGTAATAGAGCGTCATCCCCCATCCAATCAGCACTGTTGTGAAAAACAATGCCAGAGCAATCATCAGCTTATGCATATCTGGTTCCTACTGTTTGGGGATCCGCGTCACGTTTGCACTGACAGATTGCATAGTTCCATCCGACCAACGTAATTGTAGCGGGACTTGCTGACCAAGCTGAAGTTGCTGGGTTGGGCCAAAGAGCATCAAATGCAAACCACCTGGCTGCAAATGCACACTTTGTCCAGGCGCTACGGCAATTTTATCAACTTCGACCATTTGCATCATCCCGTCCATCATCTGGTGAGTGTGGAGCTCAACCGAATCAAACTGAGGGCTGGTCACTGCCAGCAACGCAATCGGAGCTGTGCCGGTATTCTTGATTGAAAAATATCCGGCGCTCAGAGTTTTACCCGGCAGCGGCTGGCGTACCGTCGCATTGCTGACCTCGGTTTGAGCAGCCAGGGCGTTCAGGGTACAACAACTTAGAATTAACATTATGAGGTGACGCATCAAAGGCTCCTGCGTGTGTTATCGCAACATCTTACACAGGAGCCAGCAATTTGTCAGACAACATAACGGCTTGGCAAAATTAATGCTGCAGCCAGATATGCGACAAACATGACGCTTGGCAAGGCTAAAAATGCCAACACGGCGACGCAGCGGATCAACGTTGTGTTGTGGCCATAAGCCCGGGCTAAACCACTGCAAACCCCTGCAATCTTGCGATCCGCTTTATTACAATACCAGCGATTTTCATGGCGAGTTCTCATCGCGTTCTCCTGATTGTTGAAATTCAAAGAAAGACAATCAAATGACATGCCAATTATTTTTACCTTAAAAATCAATAAGATAACCAAGTCAGCAGTTATCACTCATAACGCAAAGAGGGAAATAACTAGAAATAGGCGATGAATACTAAAAAGTGATTGATTTGACTAATAACCAATAGAAAGGCAAAAAAAACCCGGTACTGCTAGGACCGGGTTACGGGAGGGATATCAGCGGGCGGCAATAGCCACAACCAAATTTTTGCCGTAATGAATATGCTAAACACAGGGAGCAAAAACATCCCAAGCAGCTGCGGAGACAGCGCCAGAATCACACCCTTACTCCACAACAGCGACAGTGTTACTGTCCAGTCCGGTCTCGATATCCACTTGCACTGTCTCTGCTTCATCAGTCACCGCTTCTGCCAGACTTTCAGCCAGAGATTGCTTTAATTGTTCAGTAATATTGTGTTTCATTTCAGCTGCTTGCTCAGCAATTTGTGCTGTGGCGATAGCTGTCAGCTCACTGACCGGATCTGCATGTGCAACGCTGTGACTAAACAGAACAGTGGCGGCAAAAACGATTGAAGTAATTGATTTCATGATGGTTTCCTCGTTGGTTAATTTAACTGACTACAACCAGTCAATTACAAACCTTGTGCCAACTCAGAAAATTATTTTATCTCGTTGTTTTTTATATAATTTTTTTATTTAACCATTTAAGCAGCAACAGAGGCATAAAGGGCAAAAAACAAAAAGTGGTTAATTTAACCACTTTTTAGTATCACTCGGGAACTTTCGCTAACGCAGCAAGCATCACTTCAGGCCCACTCGTTGGCAAGTGACCTGTTTCACTCAAATGGCGTCGCCACAGCCTGGCTCCCGGTACGCCCTGAAATATTCCCAGCATATGCCGCGCAATATGCCAGAAACGGGCGCCTTGCTGCATCTGCTGTTCTATATAGGGAAGCATCTCACGTACCAGTTGATGTGGTGTCGGTACTGGACGCGGGTCATCATAGAGGGCATGATCGATCTGTGCTAATAACAATGGATTGGTGTAAGCCTCCCGCCCGACCATTACTCCGTCCAGATGCTGCAGATGCGCCAGACATTCTTCGACAGTCTTTACTCCGCCATTAATCGAAATATCCAGATCCGGAAACTGTTGTTTCAGCTGGTAGACTCTCGGGTAATTCAGTGGCGGCACTTCGCGATTTTCTTTTGGACTCAGGCCCTGTAACCAGGCCTTACGCGCATGAATGATAAATTGTGAACATCCGGCATCCCGGACAAT
>JAIXSW010000477.1 GCA_027484495.1 Gammaproteobacteria bacterium | reverse complement strand
CGAGCCGGATCGGCACTGGCAACCACTTCTTCCAGTTCTGCAGTATCGGTGAAGCTTGTCAGGATAAAAAATACCGCAACGAACCGACACAGCTGATCATTGGCAATGACAACGTATTTCGTGAAAACTGTACCGTGCATCGCGGCACAGTGCAGGACAAAGGCATTACCCAAATCGGTAGCCGTGGTCTGTATATGAACAGCAGCCACGTTGCGCATGACTGCGTGATTGGTGATGACGTGATTTTTGCCAGCGGCGCTCAGGCAGCGGGCCACGTGCATGTCGGCAATTGGGCGATTCTCGGCGGTATGAGCGGTATTCACCAGTTTTGCCATATCGGCGCGCACGCTTTTATTGGTGGCGGCTCAATTGTGGTCAAAGACGTGCCGCCTTATGTGATGGCTCATGGCTCGCACGCAGTGCCACACGGCATTAACAGCGAAGGTTTAAAACGCCGTGGTTTTAACTCAGAAGTGATTCTGGAGATCCGCCGCGCTTATAAAGTGCTGTACCGTCAGGGCCTGACAGTGCCGGAAGCGCTGGCTGAGTTAAACGCTAAAGCCGCAGAGTTGCCTGAGTTAAAAGCCTTCACTGATTTTATTGAAAACGCATCACGCGGCATCGTCCGCTGATGGTGGCGCCGGACTGCCCAGCTGCAGTTCCGGCAATCACCTGCTTCTTGTTTCAGGATGAACTCCTTGTTGAAAACGCCTCTTCGTATCGGTCTGATTGCCGGTGAACATTCTGGTGACATCCTTGGCGCTGACCTTATCCGTGCGTTAAAACAGCGCTATCCGGATGCTGAATTTTATGGCATCGGCGGTGAGCGTATGCGTGCGCAGGGCTTCCATGCTGTGTTTGATATGGAAGAACTGGCGGTAATGGGCATTGTTGAAGTGCTGGGCCGTCTGCCGCGCTTACTGCAGGTGCGCCGTGAGATCCTGGCGCATTTCAGCGCGTACCGGCCTGATGTTTTTATTGGCATCGATGCGCCGGATTTTAACCTGCCGGTTGAGCTGAAACTGAAACAAGCTGGCATCAAGACGATTCAGTATGTCAGCCCGTCGGTTTGGGCCTGGCGGCAAAAACGCATCTTTAAAATCGAAAAAGCCACCCATCTGGTGCTGGCGTTGTTGCCGTTTGAAAAAGCCTTTTATGATAAATTTCAGGTCCCTTGCGCTTTTGTCGGTCATACCCTGGCTGATCAGATGCCGATTGCGCCGGATAAAACCGCGGCGAAAACTGCGCTGGGCTTTGCCGCCGGGCGGCCATTACTGGCACTGATGCCGGGTAGCCGCACCAACGAAATCAAACTGCTGGCGCCGGATTTTTTCCGTGCAGCCGCCGCATTGCAGCAACAGCAGCCCGATCTGCAGCTGGTCTGTAATATGGTCACGGCACAAAAAGCCGAGCTTTATCAGAAAATTAAAGCCGAAGTCGCGCCAGAATTGGACGTGACCCTATTGATTGGTCAGGCGCGTGACGTGCTGACCGCTGCCGACGCGGTCTACATTGCCTCCGGCACTGCGACGCTGGAGGCGATGCTGGCTAAAACGCCGATGGTGGTGGCTTATAAAACCAACTGGCTGACTTATCAAATTGCCCGGCGCATGGTCAAACTGACGCATTTCAGTCTGCCAAACCTGCTGGCAGGGAAAGAACTGGTACCGGAGTTGCTGCAAGACGCAGTTACCGTTGAAGCCTTAGTCAGTCAGATGCAGCCGTTACTTGGCGCGAAAGGCCAGGCTACTTATCAGGATTTTGTCGCGATCCACCAGCAGATCCGCTGTGACGCCAGCGCGACTGCAGCACAAGCCGTGGCCGCATTAGTTGAAACTTCGTCTGCAGGAACACAGCAATGAACCATGAATTTGTCCGGCCGCCTTACACACTGATTGCCGGTGTCGATGAAGTCGGCCGTGGTCCGTTGATTGGCGCTGTCGTGACGGCTGCCGTGATCCTCGACCCATTCAAGCCGATCGCTGGGCTGAACGACTCGAAAAAACTCAGTGAAAAGAAACGCTTATTGCTGGTTGAAGAAATTAAAGCTAAGGCTTTAAGCTGGAGTCTGGGCCGCGCCGAAGTGGAAGAAATTGACAGCTTGAACATCCTGCATGCAACGATGCTGGCGATGGAACGTGCGGTAGCCGGGTTACAGACCCAGCCTGAGTGGGTGCTGATTGACGGCAACCGCGTGCCGGAAGGTTTAAAAGGCCGCGCCAGCGCGGTGGTGAAAGGTGATAGTCTGGTGCCGGAGATCAGTGCCGCGTCGATTTTAGCCAAAGTGGCGCGTGACGCCGAGATGACTGCCTTGCATCAACAGTATCCGCAGTATAATTTTGCCGGGCATAAAGGTTATCCGACCGCCGAACATCTGGCGGCGATCAAACAATTTGGTATCTTAGCCCAGCACCGCCGCAGTTTCCGGCCGGTGCGTGAGCTGTTATAACCACAGGCCAATAGCCGTGGCGGAGTGTTGATGGAACCGATTTTTGTACATCTGCGGGTGCACAGTGATTTTTCGATGATCGATGGATTATCGAAAATCAAACCTATTGTCAGCGCGGCGAAAAAGCAGACGATGCCGGCTTTGGCGCTGACTGACCAGATGAACATGTGTGGTTTGGTACGGTTTTATTCGACTGCGCACGACGCTGGTATCAAACCTATCGTTGGTGCCGATCTCTTTGTACAACATCCATTCTTTCCTGGCGAAGCCTGCCGGTTGTTAGTCCTTGCTGCCGACAACGAGGGCTACCAGAATCTGACGATGTTGCTGTCGAAAGCTTACCTGCGTGGCCACGTTGACAACAAACCGCAAATTGACCACGACTGGCTGGCTGAACACCATAAGGGCCTGATTGTGATTTCCGGTGGCAAAGAAGGTCCGCTCGGCAAAGCACTGATCAAAGGCAATCAGGGCAGCACCGATGCGCTGGTACAGTTTTATCAGCAATATTTCCCGGACAGTTTTTTCCTTGAATTGATTCGCACGGGCCGGCCGGATGAAGAGATCTACATCCAGCAAGCGGTGACACTGGCGGAAAATACTGGCTTGCCGGTCGTCGCGACCAACGAAGTCGTGTTTTTAACGCCGGATGATTTTTCTGCGCATGAAATTCGCGTCGCTATTCACGACGGCTACACGCTTGAAGATAAACGCCGACCGAAAAAATACAGCGAATCTCAGTACTTACGCTCGGCAGATGAGATGGCCGCGCTGTTTCATGATTTGCCGGAAGCACTGGCCAATTCGGTCGAAATCGCCAAACGTTGTAACGTCACCATCCGCTTGGGTGAATATTTCCTACCGGCTTTTCCGACCGGGGGGATGTCTGACGCCGATTTTCTGGTATTGAAATCGCGTGAAGGCCTGGAAGATCGGATGCGGATCCTGTTCCCGGATGAAACGGTACGGGCCGAAAAACGTCCGCCTTATGATGAACGTCTGCAAATTGAACTCGACGTGATCAACCAGATGGGCTTCCCGGGCTACTTCCTGGTCGTGATGGAGTTTATCCAGTGGTCCAAGGATAACGATATTCCGGTTGGACCGGGGCGGGGCTCGGGCGCCGGCTCACTGGTCGCCTATGCGCTGAAGATCACCGATCTGGATCCGCTGGAATTTGACTTACTGTTCGAACGTTTCTTAAACCCGGAACGGGTCTCAATGCCCGACTTTGACGTCGACTTCTGTATGGACCGGCGTGACGAAGTGATCGAACACGTCTCCGACATGTATGGCCGCGAAGCGGTATCGCAAATTATTACCTTCGGTACTATGGCGGCCAAAGCGGTGATCCGCGACGTTGGGCGCGTGCTGGGGCATCCATATGGTTTTGTTGATCGCATCTCTAAACTGATCCCGCCAACCCCCGGCATGACGCTGGAACAAGCCTTTATTGAAGAGCCACGGTTGCCTGAGCTGTATGCTTCTGACAGCGAAGTCAAAGATCTCATCGATATGGCGCGCCGGCTGGAAGGGGTGACGCGCAACGCCGGTAAACACGCCGGTGGCGTGGTGATCGCGCCGACAAAAATTACCGATTTTGCCCCTGTCTATTGTGACGCCGAAGGCAATAACCCGGTTACCCAGTTTGATAAAAACGACGTCGAATATGCCGGTTT
>JAIXSW010000489.1 GCA_027484495.1 Gammaproteobacteria bacterium | reverse complement strand
CGCATTATTTGTGGCCAAAATTGCAGCAGATGTCCCGCGACAATCTGTGCCAAAGCGGCTGTGTGCTGGTGACGCATTCGACCGGCGATCTGGTCGCGCGTTATCTGCTGGAGAATCAGGCCAACTGGTTGCGTAATGCCGGCTTGCAGCCGCTGAATATTATTGCCACTTTTGACTTTGCCGGTGCCGGCGGTGGTTCTGAACTGGCGGATGTGGCGTTGAATGTCGCCGACGGTAAAGCGGGAACGCTGGCGAAAAAAGCGGTGCAGGCCTGGTTAGGGTTTGAACCGACCCGCGCCAATGTTGGCGTATTAAACGATTTGTCGGTCAACACCGCCCGTGCGCTGGTCAGTGCGCCGCAAAACCGCGTGCCGCGTGTGCGCTTTGTTGGCGGTGCCACCGATTTTTACTGGGTCACTGATACTTTCCTGCCAGGGCAGGATGATGGCGTTGTCGCGAGCCATTCTTCTTGTGGTGCAGCCAGAGCTGGCGCTTTTGTCAGCTGCAGCAATCAGGTCGATTTGGACGGCAAAGTCGGCGCGTCATCCGATGCGGTGACCAGCTTCCTGCCGAATCACGTGCCGCTGCTGATGGCACTGGGGTATTCGCATTCTGCGCTGGTTGGCAACAAAACCAACGGCAAATACACCACGGCCAGCAACAATGTCAGTTTCGGTCCGGGCCGGCTCAGCATTGCCAGCAAAGACGAAAAAGCCAAGTGGCCATTCAGCGGTACTTACCGTTATGTCGTCGATTCAGCCAGCACGCCGGTATCGGCTTTAGTACAGAAAAAAGCACTGTGATCTGGTGATTGAACCTGATTTATATCAGGTATTTGTTGCAGCGGCACGGTGCGCCGTCCGCTGCTCTTCGCCCATGCACCGGGCGTTTGTGCTGACAAGGAGTCCGAATGAAACCGAAAATTTTCTTGTTGTTATTGCTGTCTGTCGGCGGGATGCTGGCCATTTGGTCCTGGCAGCGCGACAGCCAAATGGCCGCCAGCCCAGTCCGGGAGGTCGTGAAAAAAGCCGAACTGCCACCGGTGCCGGCGGCGGTGGCGACGCAAACTGCAGCGCCGGCTGATCCGGTGCAGCAATTTGCGGAACAATTGCTGACACCGCCTTATTCACAAGCGGTGACGGCGGCGAATCTGGCTCAGACCGAAGCGCCGTCAGTTGCCGCAGTGACGGTAGCGCTCGATGACGGTATTGTCTGGTCGTTACAACTGGAGCAATACCGCTTTAGTTATCCGCAGCCAATCAAAGCGACCATCCGGGTGCAGGGAGAGCAGCCGGCACTGGTGCGTTATCAGCTGCGCAGTACGGCAACAGTGCCAACACAACTGCTGAGCAGTGGTGAAGTCGCCGCAGCGCCGGATGGCCTGTTCCGGCTTGAACTGCCCGGTGAGGCCGATTTCCCGCCCGAGCTTGAACTCAGTGTCGAAAGTGAGCCGGGGCATGGTGCCCTGGCGCGGCTTAGTTACAGCCAGCCGGTGGCATGGCTGGAGCATACCGGCGTACTGGAAGCAGACGACAGTGATTTGGTGTTGCCGTTACAGTTACAGGTACACAAAGCGGGGTTATACCGGGTGCAGGCCGTGTTAGGTTTACAGCAGAGACCGGCCAAACCGCTGGCAATCTTACAGGGTGAGTTTATGCTGCAAAGCGGCAGCCAGCCGATCCGGCTACGTGCCCATCATTCAGTGTTACCGGCTGAGCGCTTTGATGCAGAACTGAGCCGTTTACAGCTGGAGCTGGCACCACCGGTTCCGGGCGCGACCACCGGTTATGGCCGGCCGCTGGCAGTGCCGGTTGCGCTTGGCGATTTTGATCCGGCCGCGCTGAACCGCACGCCATATCAGCCGGATGCGCAGGCGCTGCAAAGTGCGGCCTTGTTACAGCAGATCAGCCGTTGACCACGGCTGCACAGCGGCTGTGGTTGCCAGCGTTTTCAGCAGCGGCGCTAACAAGGCTGCGCCGTGCGCAAAGATAAAAAAGTGGTCACCGCGCAGCAGTGTGACCGGCACCGGCCTGGCAAAACACTGTTGCCAGGCCGCGAGATCTGCCCCGCTGATATCCGGGTCCGCGTCACCGCCGAAGATCCAGCAGGGCGGGTGTTGCAGCAAAAGACGGTCCGGCGGGCTGCGATACTGTTCGACATGAGTAAAATCGCGCTGCAGCATCGGCAGGAACAAATCCAGTAGTTCATCGTTTTGCAGGATCTCGGCCGGCGTGCCGTTCATATCACGCAGCAGCTGAATAAAGGCGGCGCGGTCTTTGTTCGCCACGTCGCGCGTAGTCGGCGGTAAAAATGGCGCCGGCGCACCGCTCAGCACCACTGCTGCCGGTTGTAGCGCAGCGGGCAACAGATGCAGCATCTCAAAAGCGATGCGCGCGCCCATGCTATGACCAAACAATACCCAGGGCCGGCCCGCGATCAATGCCGGCAGATCCGTCACTATCGCGGCGGCCATTTGCACAATCGACAGGTCATTGCGTTGGTGAAAACGCCTGCCGCGGCCCGGCAGCTGAACTGTTTGCACTTCAAGCCAGGCTGGCAACAATGGCAACCAGGGCCGGTACACATGCTCGTTACCGCCGGCAAAGGGCACTGCCAGCAGCAGCGCCGGTAACTGCGCTGTGCCCGGTGGGCGTTGTGGACTAAACCAGCAACTGTCGGTGGAGGAATGTTGCATCAGCCGCGACTCAGGCTCAGCACTTTGCCGGCATCGATCACCGCCAGAAACGACTGGCCGGCAGTGGCCTGGCACAGATCCAGCGCTTTGCCGTTGATGCTGAATTCACCTTTGCAGTTTTGCAGGCTGAACCAGTTGCTTGGCTGGCCTTTTTCCAACAGCTGCGTGCTGCCGCCGGCTTTGACTTCAATACCACTGGCGGTGGCAAAAAACCGCACCCGATACACGCCGTTTTGGTCACTGCTTTGTTTTTTAAAGGCACTAATGCGATAAGCGCTCTGATCCTGCCAGGCCACGACGGTCTGGTCATCGTCGTTTTTCACGTCATAAATCAGATGGTTACTGCCACTTTTCTCCAGCCGGTGAAAACTTTGTACGGACACCCGGTAATCGATGTTGTCACGTTTGACCTTGACGGTGATGTTGTCCTGACCAGCTTCCAGGCTGCCGACGTGATATTTGCTGTCGCTGATATTCGGCGCTTTACCGGTGTAGTCGTGTGCGCCGATATGGATGTCGACCGGTGCCGCGCTGGCATTGATGAGCTGATAACTATTTTTATAGTCGTAATCTTTGATGATGTCCCGCACAGTGCTGACTTTGCAGCCTGACAGGGTCAGTAGCGCAATGCTGGATAACAAAATGATTTTACGCATGTTTTTAACTCCTGTTTCCTTACATTTGTTTAAACTGCGCCGTAAAAGAGCGGCTCAGCGGTAACACATCCGGGTGTTCTTTCAGATGGATCTGATGACGGCCAAACAGGTCTTTTTCGACAAAGGCAATGGCTCTCAGACTGACGATATAACTGCGGTGCACCTGCGCATATAAATGCGCGTCGAGCTGGCGGATCAGCTCTTTAAGCGGAGTGCGGATCACGTGGCGTTCGTGGGCGGTCACCAGTTCGGTGTATTTATCGGAGGCCTGAAAAAATAACACTTCGTCCAGCGCCACCAGCCGGGTCTGATTGGCGAGGCCAACATGAAACCAATGCAGTTTATTGTGCTGCGCCTGCAAACCGGCCAAGCATTTGGCCAGCACTGCCGGATCAGGCTGTAATTGCTGGCGCAAGCGGTCGATGCATTTTTTCAGCCGTTCATCTGACACCGGCTTGAGCAGATAATCTGCCGCCGCACGTTCAAAAGCGGCTACGGCATATTCATCAAAGGCCGTGACAAACACGGCGCGGGTTTGTTGCAGGCTTTCGGCGACCTGCAGGCCATTCAGTCCGGGCATGCGGATATCCAGAAAGGCAAAATCCGGTTTGTGCTGGTGCACCAGACTCAGCGCTTCGACGCCGTTACGGGCGGTGGCGACCAATTCCAGCTCCGGCCATAAATGGCTGAGCCGGTCACACAGGTAGTTCAGTAACAGCGGTTCATCATCAGCGATTAAAGCGGTTGGCATAAGGCATTACTCTTGGTTAAAGCCGGCACGGGCGAGCGGTTGGTCGGTAGGAGCAGCTTCTTGCATCAACACTGCCGGTGGGGTATCCAGTGCTGACATCGGCAGGCACAGTTCACTGATACAGCCGTGTGGCGGATTGTCGTACAGCGCGAGCCGGGCTTTGTCGCCATACAGGTGATGCAAGCGGTTGCGCACATTGGCAAGGCCAATACCGCTGGTTGATTGCAGCGTTTGTGCTTCCAGGCCAACGCCATTGTCGGTGACTTTCAGGCACAGCTGTTCACCATGTTGTTCGGCATGCACGCGGATGTGGCCTTTGATCAATGACGGTTCGATGCCATGTGCCAGCGCGTTTTCGACCAGCGGCTGCAGTAGCAACGGCGGCAGTAGTTTGCCGTGTAGTTCCGGCGCAATATCAATCTCAAAAGACAAGCGGTCGCCGAGGCGGATCCGGGCAATTTCCAGCAGTTTTTCAATCAGTTCCATCTCATGATGCAAAGTCGACAACGGTCGGCGCGTGCGCTGCAGACTGGCACGTAAGTAGCCATTAAAATGCGTCAGCATCGTTTGTGCCTGTTGCGGATTAAACATGATCAGGCTATGCACATTGGCCAGTGTGTTAAACAAAAAATGCGGTTCGATTTGTGCCTGCAAAAACATCAGCTGCGCCTGCGTATCGGCCTGACGATATTCGGCCAGCAGCCGGCGTTCCCGTTCCAGTTCGGCGCGATACACCTGACCCTGATAACGCACCAGTACAAAGCTGGCGGCAATAATGGCAACCACCAGCGGTAAGATCAGGCTGCGCCAGCCGATGTCCGGGTTTTGCTGCATAAATTGAAACACGTCGGGCGAACCCAATCCGGCGGCGATCTTCAGGCCGAGATATAAACCCGGCGGCACCGCCAGTAACTGGATCAGCGAGACCGGCAGACGCTGGCGCGCCAGCAGATGACCAAGCTGGGTCAGGCCCCAAATACAGCAGCCGACTGCGTTGGCGTATACCAGCTTCACCGGCCAGCTGGTGCTGTCGTCCAACAGGTACATCAGACT
>JAIXSW010000109.1 GCA_027484495.1 Gammaproteobacteria bacterium | reverse complement strand
CGGCCAATGCCATCTACCCGTACCAGTTGGGTATGCCCACCCGACACTAACAAAGCCAAAAATGGAAACTGTGGCGGATGCTGTTCCAGCATCGGCGCCAGTAGATGACCTTCCATATGATGTACTGCTAATGCTGGCTTGCCCCAGGCAAAAGCCAGACTGCGGCCAATGGCCGCGCCGACCAGCAAGGCACCAGCCAGTCCTGGGCCTGCGGTATAAGCGACACCGTCAATTGATTCGGCATTGCATCCAGCTTCAGTCAACGCCTGTTTGATCAACGGCAGGGTTTTTCTGATATGATCTCGACTTGCCAGTTCAGGGACCACCCCTCCATAATCGGCATGCAGTGGGATCTGGCTATAAACGATATGGCTCATCAGGCCTTGTTCTGTGTCAAAGATCGCAATCCCGGTCTCATCACAGGATGTTTCGATACCTAAAACCCGCATGAATATCCTCTGGCAACAGGCCCAAAGCCGCGGATTGTAACGGTTTTGACCGATCAGCACCAGTCACTTGCCAAATCGCTTTACTTTATCGCCGCTCTTTGAGTAAAATGCCGCACCATTTTTAAACGTATTGGTTAGCCGCTGACCGGGTCGCGGTATCCTAACAACCGAGGTGAGATTTTAATGCCTGTAGTGAAAGTGAAAGAGAACGAACCGTTTGACGTAGCATTACGTCGTTTCAAACGCTCTTGCGAAAAAGCCGGTGTTCTGGCTGACGTTCGCTCTAAAGAGTTCTTTGAGAAACCAACTTGGGTTCGTAAGCGTAAAAAAGCAGCTGCTGTGAAACGTCACATGAAAAAGCTGTCACGCGAAAACGCTCGTCGTATCAAGCTGTACTAATAGCTGTTACTGCTGACGATGGCTCTGCTCGAGCAACTTCAGGAAGCGCAGAAAGACGCCATGCGGGCTAAAGACAAATTACGTCTTGGCACTATCCGCATGGCACTGGCCGAGATCAAGCAACGCCAGATTGATGCGCAAATCCAACCAGACGATCCGAACGTTCTTGCGGTATTGACTAAAATGGTCAAACAACGCAAAGAGTCGGCATCGCAATATATATCTGCCAGCAGACAAGATCTTGCTGACACCGAGCTAGCCGAAATCACAGTAATAGAGCAGTTTCTGCCGCAAGCTCTGACCGCTGCCGAATTAGATGAACTGTTACTACAGGCCATCAGCGCGACAGGCGCTTCAGGTATGCAGGACATGGCGAAAGTGATGGCGTGGTTGAAACCACAGGCACAAGGCCGGACTGACATGGGCGCACTGAGCGGCCTTGTTAAAGCACGGTTGAGCTAAAACGCGACCGCCTCAGGACCGTCACCACATTCAGCTGTAAAACTGCAACACCGTGCCTCAGTGCACGGTTTGTTTTTTTCTGGCATCAGCATTCAGCAGGAAGGAAAAAGGTGGCAGGACAAATCCCCAGACCCTTTATTGACGACCTGTTAGCGCGCACTGATATCGTTGAATTGATTGATCAGCGAGTGCCGCTAAAAAAAGCCGGTAAAAACTACGCGGCCTGCTGTCCATTCCACAGCGAAAAATCACCTTCTTTTACCGTCAGCGCCGACAAGCAGTTTTATCACTGTTTTGGTTGTGGCGCACACGGCAATGCCATCAGCTTTATGATGGCGTTCGAACAGCTCGAGTTTGTTGAAGCCATTGAAGAACTGGCCAAAATGCACCACCTGGAAGTACCAAGGGAAGGCGGACAAAAGCCTTACCTGCAGGCCAGTGCTGATGATTACAGTCAGATGGAAAAAGCCGCAAAAATTTATCAGCAGCAGCTGGAGCAGAATGAAAACGCGCAGGCCTATGTCGCCAAACGCGGTTTGGCTGAGCAGACGATCCGAAAATACGGTATTGGCTATGCGCCGGATAGCTGGGATTTACTGCTCAAACAATTGGCCACCACCCGTCAGGGTCGTGATCAATTGTTTGAGCTGAAACTGACCAACCGCAATGATAATGGCCGTGAATACGATTTTTTCCGTGACCGGCTGATGTTCCCGATCCGCGATAAACGCGGCAGAGTGATTGGTTTTGGTGGTCGGGTGTTAGGAGATGGAACGCCTAAGTATCTGAATTCTCCAGAAACCCGTTTGTTTCATAAAGGCCGTGAATTGTATGGTCTGTACGAAGCTCGCCAGCAACAGGAACGTTTGGCGATGCTGCTGGTCGTAGAAGGCTATATGGACGTTGTAGCCTTGTCACAATTCGGGATTGAATTTGCTGTCGCTTGTCTCGGCACAGCGACAACCGGCGACCACATGCAAACCATGTTTCGGTATACGCCGACTGTTGTTTGTTGTTATGACGGCGATCGCGCTGGGCGCGATGCCGCCTGGCGTGCGTTGCAAAGCGCGCTGCCCTACCTGAAAGATGGTGTGGAACTGAAATTTGTATTTCTGCCGGATGGCGAAGATCCGGATACGCTGGTGCGAAAAGAAGGCAAAGAAGCCTTTGTTACGCGCCTGCAGCAAGCGCTGCCACTGAGCAATTATCTGTTTGAGCACTTGCTGGCCGATATAGATGTGAACAGTGATGCCGGGAAATCGGCACTATGGACTCGCGCCAACGAAATGATTTTGCAGATCCCAAGTGAGTTTTACCGGGAGACTTTGTTAGACCGGTTGGCAAATTTAGTTGGCAGACCTCGCACCAACCAAAGTCAGCCGAAAGCAGCTAAAACCAATCCGGCGGTATCAACTGCCACTAAAATTACACCGATGCGCCGTGCTATCGCATTGCTGTTGCAGCATCCGGCTTTAGCGACTGTAATGCCGCAGGCGCCTGAGCTGGCGCAGGCTAATTTACCGGGCATTGAGATTTTACTAACGCTACAACACAAATTGTTGCAGCAGCCGGGTCTGACCACAGCACAATTGCTGGAACACTGGCGCGGCGCCGTAGAGTACAACATTCTGAGCAAACTGGCGTTATGGGAACACCAGGTGGCAGAAGAACAACTGACCGCAGATTTTCTTGATACCTTCAGAGCTCTTGAAGATCAGTATCTGCAACAACGGCTGGAAGCCTTACAACGCAAGGACCAACTGACCAAACTCAGCCTGGCCGAACGTCAGGAATATGCCATGTTGTTAAAGGCATTTAAGACGAAATAACCGTGAAGCAGTGGGCGTTTGCTGGCTAGAAAAGCCGCGCTTTGTTATAATCCCGCATTCGCATTTTTGAAAACTAACTATATCGGGTGGAAGAGCAGCCTCTATGGAGCAAAATCCTCAGTCGCAATTAAAGCTTCTTATCTTAAAAGGTAAGGAACAAGGTTATTTAACTTTTGCTGAAGTAAACGATCACCTTCCACAAGATATCATCGACTCTGACCAGATCGAAGATATTATTCGCATGATCAATGACATGGGCATCCAGGTCTGCGAAACAGCTCCAGATGCTGACGATTTGATTATGTCAGACGCAGCACCGGATGAAGACGCTGCGGAAGAAGCCGCGCAAGCGCTGGTCAGTGTGGACAAAGAATTGGGCCGCACGACGGACCCAGTACGGATGTACATGCGCGAAATGGGTACGGTAGAACTGTTGACCCGCGAAGGCGAAATTGACATCGCTAAACGCATCGAAGACGGCATCAATCAGGTGCAAACGTCGGTCGCAGAATACCCGGAAGCCATTACTTACCTGCTGGAACAGTGGGACAAATTTGAAGCCGAAGAAATCCGTTTAAGCGACATCGTCACCGCATTCGTAGATCCGAATGAAGTGGATGATTTGCCGCCGACTGCAACGCATATCGGTTCTGATGTGCCGGAAGAAGAGCTGGCCGACGAAGATGCCGATATCACTGCCGACGATGAAGAAAGCGAAGACGGTGAATCCGATGAAGCGGATACAGGTCCGGATCCGGAGCTGGCACGCGAAAAATTCGGTGAATTACGGGTTCAATACGATATTACCCGCAAATCTATTATCGAAAACGGTCGTGAACACGCCCAGACCAAGGCCGAAATCGAGAAGCTGTCGGAGGTTTTCCGCTGCTTCCGCTTAGTACCGAAGCAATTTGACCGCTTGGTCAAAAACATGCGCGAGATGATGGACCGCGTGCGCGTTCAGGAACGCATCGTCATGAAGCATTGCGTTGAATACGCCAAAATGCCGAAGAAGAACTTCCTGAAATCGTTCACCGGCAACGAAAACAGCAGTGCCTGGATCGACGCCGAAATCGCCGCGAATAAACCATATTCAGCCAAACTGGCAGATATGCGTGAAGAGCTGGTGCGTTCAACCGACAAGCTGCGCAAAATCGAAGAAGAAACGGGTCTGTCGATTTTCAAAATCAAAGATATCAACCGTCGCATGTCGATTGGCGAAGCGAAAGCCCGCCGTGCGAAAAAAGAGATGGTAGAAGCCAACTTACGTCTGGTAATTTCGATTGCGAAAAAATACACCAACCGTGGTCTGCAATTCCTTGATTTAATTCAGGAAGGTAACATCGGCTTGATGAAAGCGGTCGACAAGTTCGAATATCGCCGTGGTTATAAATTCTCGACTTACGCCACCTGGTGGATCCGCCAGGCCATTACCCGCTCGATTGCTGACCAGGCCCGGACCATTCGGATCCCGGTACACATGATCGAAACCATCAACAAACTGAACCGGATCTCCCGGCAGATGTTGCAGGAAATGGGTCGTGAGCCGTCACCGGAAGAACTGTCTGAACGCATGGGCATGCCGGAAGACAAGATCCGCAAAGTGCTGAAAATCGCCAAAGAGCCAATTTCGATGGAAACACCGATTGGCGACGATGAAGATTCGCATCTGGGTGATTTTATTGAGGATAATTCCTCAGAATCACCACTGGACTCGGCAACAATGGAAAGCCTGAAAGCCGCCACTAATGAAGTTTTGGCTGGCCTGACAGCACGGGAAGCGAAAGTACTGCGGATGCGCTTTGGTATCGACATGAATACCGACCATACGCTGGAAGAAGTAGGTAAACAATTTGACGTCACGCGTGAGCGGATCCGGCAGATTGAAGCCAAAGCGCTGCGCAAGCTGCGTCACCCTTCCCGCTCAGAAGTACTGAAAAGCTTCCTGGACGAATAGATCAGCGACAATCATTGTCAGCAAAAACAGGCGCCCACCGGCGCCTGTTTTTTTGGCTGAAATTTAGGCAATCAACTGAAGTCGCTGACATTTCTCCGGTGACAAGGCAACAAAAAATCCATATACTGCCAACGCTTCACCAACCAGACCCATGTCTGCACGCTGGCCCCATAGCTCAGTTGGTTAGAGCACTCGACTCATAATCGATTGGTCGCTGGTTCAAGTCCAGCTGGGGCCACCACTTAATCAAGCTTCGCTTATTTCGTGTTTACCCGCAGCGGACTAATCCAGACTTAACAGCTAGCGCTGTTTGTCGCTCCATTCGCCACAAAGCAGTGCTTTGCAAACAGCTCCTTCCGCCCAGCTGGGGCCACCACTTCATCAAGCTTCGCTTGATTCGCGTTTACCCACAGCGGACTCATCCAGACTAAACAGCTGGCGCTGTTTGTCGCTCCATTCGCCGCCAAGCAGTGCTTTGCAAACAGCTCCCTCCGCCCAGCTGGGGCCACCACTTCATCAAGCTTCGCTTATTTCGTGTTTACCCGCAGCGGACTCATCCAGACTAAACAGCTAGCTCTGTTTGTCGCTCCATTCGCCGCAAAGCACTACTTTGCAAGCAGCTCCTTCCGCCCAGCTGGGGCCAGCATTTCATGAAATTTTGCTTTAACAACAACGTTTCACGCCATTCCATTTGCGTTCCTGTTCACGCTGAAAGAAGCTTTTGCGATCTAATGGCGTTTGATCCGGATGTGCCAGTAATTGGTGGCGCAAATAACGCTCGTAGGCGTCATCGCCGGACAACTGCCGCAGCATTGCCCAGCAGCTTTTAATAAATTGTTTCATCCACTTACTCCTTTGCAGACTGCAGATGCTGGCGAGCCACGTATGGCGTCTCGGACGAAGGCAAAATACTGAGACCACGCTGGCGTCGCCAGGCCATGCGGAGCATATCGCCAACCACTAAATACAGCAGTACCACAAACAACATAGCCAGCCACGCATCGAGCTGCTGATTAAAAATCAATTGTGGTGCGACAGCTGCCTTGTCGGCCGCCAACAAGCCGGCGTCCAGCTTGTGTTGTAAATCACTGGCTGCGGCAAAAAAGCCAATGCGTGGGTCCGTGCTGCTGATTTTTTCAAAAACCGCTGTGGTCGTCAGGATCAATAACCACAGCAGCGGTAACGCTGTGACCCACAAATATTTAATGCGGCCGGTCTTGATCAAAATGGAAGTCGCAACCGTCAGTGCGATAGCAGCAAGTAACTGATTGGAAATACCAAACAAAGGCCAGAGGATATTGACGCCGCCATTGGGGTCGATCACACCGATGTAGAGGAAATAGCCCCAACCGGCGACTACAATCGTCGAGGTCAGTACCACAGAAGGATACCAACTGGTTTGGCCTAATTTGGGCGAGAAGTTACCGAGCATATCCTGCAGCATAAAACGCCCAACCCGGGTACCTGCATCCAATGTGGTCAGAATAAACACCGCTTCAAACATAATGGCGAAGTGGTACCACATCGCCAGCAAGTGCTCACCAAAGGCAGAAGCAAAAATACTGGCCATCCCGACCGCCAGTGAGGGCGCGCCGCCGGTACGGGCAAATAAAGTGGCCTCGCCCATTGTGGTGGCCAGTTGATTCATTTGTTCCACAGTAACCGGGAAACCCCAGCTTGTGATGGTTGCAACGGCAGCTTCCGGTGTCGCGCCAACAATACCGGCCGGGCTGTTAATGGCAAAGTAGACCCCAGGATCCAACACACATGCAGCAATCAGCGCCATGATGGCGACGAAGGACTCTAAGGCCATACCGCCATAACCAATCATCCGGATATCGCGTTCATTTTCCAGCAGTTTGGGCGTGGTCCCGCTTGAGATCAGCGAATGAAAGCCTGAAATAGCGCCGCAGGCGATGGTAATAAAGACAAAGGGGAACAAGCTGCCGGCAAAGATGGGGCCAGTGCCATCGATAAACTGAGTGAGTGCCGGCATCTTAATTTCCGGCTGCAGAATGACAATAGCGACCGCCAACAAAATCACCGTGCCGAGCTTCATAAAGGTCGACAGATAGTCCCGTGGCGCCAGTAACAGCCACACCGGCAAAATCGCCGCGAGTAAGCCATAACCAATGACGGCAAACGCCAGTGGCAGGCCCGGATGATTAAACCATTCGCGTAAGCCAGCTTGCTGGTCGACCCATCCCCCTGCACCAACTGATAACAGTAACAACACCACGCCCAATAACGAGCCTTCCAGCACACGGCCTGGCCGCAAATAGCGCATATAGAGGCCAATAAAGACCGCAATGGGAATAGTTGCTGCGACTGTCGATGTCGCCCAGGGCGAGTGTTTCATCGCATTGACAACCACTAACCCCAGCACCGCAATCAGAATGATCATGATTAAAAATGTTGCCAAGAGCGCGGCGAAACCGCCGATGGGCCCTAATTCATCACGGGCCATCTGGCCTAAACTACGGCCGTCCCGGCGCATTGAGCAAAACAGGATCACCATATCCTGCACGCAGCCCGCCAATACGCTGCCAACCAGAATCCATAGTGTGCCCGGTAAATAACCAAACTGCGCAGCCAATGTTGGTCCAATCAGCGGGCCGGGGCCTGCAATAGCTGCAAAGTGGTGACCAAACACCACCCAGCGATTGGTCGGCACATAATCACGGCCGTCGGCAAGACGCTCTGCGGGCGTAGCACGGGTTTCATCCAGCATCAGCACCCGTGCGGCGATCCATGCGCTGTAAAAGCGATAGCCAATCAGATAGGTACAAATCGCCGCAACAATAAACCAGATCGCATTGATCGATTCGCCACGGTTCAGGGCGATACCACCCGCCGCGGCTGCACCTGTGATGGCGATGCCAAGCCAGAGCAAGCGCTGCGACCAGCCTTGCGGTACTATCGGAGTCGTCAGTGTGGTCATGCAAATCCCCGTCTGAAAGTTTTTGTTTTTGTTTGTTTTTTATCGTTCTGTTCTATCGGGTTCGCCCGCGGATGTCAACGCAACCGCCAGAGGTCGGCGCAGCATTGACGACCTTATTGCGCTGGGCAAAACCCTCAGGCACTAAGCGGTTCTGGCTGCTTTGATTCAGCTTTGGTACAGTCTGCAACTGGCAGCCTGCAGGTTGGCGCCACTCTATGGCCTGATTGAGGACAATATGCGTGTACTTCCCCTGTTCCTGAGTTCTTTAGCATTCGCTGGTAATGCGCTGGCACAGCCAGTGTTTAAAGCCGACTTTGAAGGCGGCAGTAGCTGGAATATCCTAAGTGGTTGTCAGCTGCAGCATGAACTGGCCCGCAGTGGGCAACAGGCACTGTTTTGCAGCCGCGGCCCCGCCAGTCTGGTCACACCAGCATTGGTGACTGAGCCTGGCATGCTGGAGTTCTGGGTTAAGCCTGAAAATGCTTATACCAGCTATCGCATCAATATTTTAAGCTCGGCTTCACTGAAAGCAGATGCACCCTGGCAACAAATTGGTTTGATTGAGATGTCGGCCAGCAGTGCCGACTATCTGGCACACCGGATCTCGATTGACGACCCGGGCCGGAAATTTATCCGGTTGGATATAGAAAGCAGCAATGGTGGCATAGCGCTGGATGATGTCAGTATCGAACGGATTGGGCTGGACGTGGCGCTGCAGAAAAACGAACAGCGCATTGTCAGTGGTATTTTGGACCGCCTGAAGCAGAATAAAAACCCCGAATTGCAAGCGGAACAGTTCAGAAGTTTAGGCCAGAATTACGCCGCGCAGCTGGAAACACAGCGCCAGTATCTTGAGTACGCCAACGCAATCTACGCCAGCATCACGCTGGTTCTCGCCAGTTCTGAACGCAATAAGATGTCGAACCCGATGGCCTATGCCTCGTTTCGCAGCATCATCAGCGATACTAAACGCGTGTCGTCGCCACTGCAACAGGCCAGGCTGACATCGATGGTGAAGCCATTTGGTGACCTGGCAACCGCCACATTAAATGTCGTCAGCGGTGGCACTTACTCCGCATTTGCCGAACCGTTTAAATCTTTCCTGGCGGCGACCTTTGATAAATCCAACTACGAAAATGCCGATTTAAACCGTAAAGACCTCAAATTCGCCGAGCAAAACGGTCTGAAAATTTACGAAAGTGCCGAGCGTTTCCTGACTGAACTGGAAAGAGAATTACAGCAGGTCAATGCGCTGGATAACGAACTTGGCAATATGCAGAAACTGGTGGAGAGCTATCGCAAAGATTTGGACAAACAGCTGCGCAGTTATATTCAGCATGCTGGTCTTGCGCGCACACAGGAAAATTTCGGTCGGGTTATGAGCAAAGAAGAAAGCATCCGCGCCAGTATCAGCAGCGAAATTGCAGCCAATATCGGCAATCATGCGCAACAACTACATGATCGCGAACAAAACACCGAACTGGTGCAGTATCTGCTGAAAACATCAGAACAATTAGAAAGTGTGCAGGAATACAAAGAGCGGTTTAATCAGGTTACGGCTGCAGCGCTGACCTTTTATGATCGTTTTGAGCGTTCCATCGCACCGGAACAAAATCCATTCAGCGACAGTGCTGACAAAACCGCATGGGAAAACCATGCAAAAAAGGCGCGGGCTTATATCAAGGAATCGAAAGAAGCTTTTAGTAAAGCTTACTTGTAGCGAGTTCTGTGCCGAAAAACAAAAGCCCCGGAAACGGGGCTTTTTGCTGTAACGACTTCACGAATTAAGGCAATACAAAACCAACTGCTTCATTCACTTTGGCTAAAGTTGCTGCCGCACGACGACGCGCTTCCGCGGCCCCGGCCTGCATCACTTGCTGTAAAGTGCTGTGGTCATTGCGCAGTTCGTGGAAACGTTGTTGCACCGGTTCTAACAGCGCAATAACAGCATCAGCCACATCACCTTTCAGATGACCATACATTTTGCCTTCATATTCATTGACCAGTGCTTCAACTGATTTGTTAGTGACGCCCGATAAGATACTGAGCAGATTGGCTACGCCCGGTTTATTGTCGATATCAAAATACACACGTGGCGGATCTTCAGAATCCGTCATGGCCTTTTTGAACTTCTTGCTGATCATCTTTGGATCTTCGAGCAAGCCAACGAAATTCCACGGATTTTCGTCCGATTTTGACATCTTCTTCGTTGGTTCCTGCAGACTCATTACCCGGGCTGCAACTGGCGGAATATAAGGCTCAGGCACGGTGAAAATATCGCCGTGCAAGGCGTTAAACCGTGTCGCGACGTCACGTGCCAGTTCCAGGTGCTGTTTCTGATCATGACCGACCGGGACCTGATTGGCCTGGTACAGCAGAATGTCGGCAGCCATCAACACCGGATAGGTAAAGAGGCCTGCGTTGACATTGTTATTGTGGCGTTCCGATTTGTCTTTGAATTGCGTCATCCGGCTCAGTTCGCCGAATTGGGTATAGCAGTTCAGCACCCACGCCAGCTGGCTATGTTCAGGCACGTGGGACTGCATAAATACAGCAGAGCGCTGCGGATCGATGCCACAGGCCAGATACAGGGCCAGAGAATCAAGCGAAGCACTACGCAGCGCTGCTGGCTCCTGACGGACCGTAATAGCATGTAAATCAACGATGCAGTACAGACAATCATAGTCATCCTGCATCCGGTCCCATTGGCGCAAAGCGCCGAGATAATTACCGATAGTCAACTGACCGGACGGCTGCGCGCCGGATAATACGATAGGTTTGGCCGAATTCTTCTGCATGAACGCTGGGATCCTGTCTGCATACTGCATCATCTGCTTGGCAGTATTGTCAAAAATTGCGCCGATTATAACCGGTTCCAACGGCTTTGCCACGCCCGTCGCAAAACCGATCCATGGGGCACTTATGCTCAAGCCGGACGGATTTTGGCTAATTCCGCGCGCATCGCCGTGATCACCTGTTGATAATCCGGCTGACTGAAAATAGCCGAACCCGCGACAAACATATCCGCACCGGCAGCAGCAATTTCTGCAATGTTGTCGACTTTAACACCACCATCGACTTCCAGCCGGATGGGTCTGCCACTCTGGTCGATAAGTTGGCGCGCCTGACGCAATTTATCCAGCGTCGCCGGGATAAAGCTTTGGCCACCGAAGCCCGGATTTACCGACATCAGTAAAATCACATCCACTTTATCCAACACATAGTCAAGGTAACTGAGCGGCGTCGCCGGATTAAACACTAAACCAGCCTGACAACCTTCATCTTTAAT
>JAIXSW010000565.1 GCA_027484495.1 Gammaproteobacteria bacterium | reverse complement strand
CTCCGGTTGCAGCTCCGGCTCCGGCCGCTGCGCCAGTCGCTGCTGCGGCTCCTGCTGCAAGCCCAGCGCCGGCAGCCGCCGTCGCTGACAGCGTGGTGACAGAAAGCGCCGCTTTTGCTCACGCATCGCCAGTCGTGCGTCGTTTGGCGCGTGAATTTGGTGTTGACCTGTCTAAAGTGACAGGTACAGCGCGTAAAGGCCGGGTGCAACGTGAAGACGTGCAAAATTATGTGAAAAACATTATTGCCCAGGTCGCCGCCGGCAAAGGCAGTGTGGCCAGCAGTGGCAACAGTGTTGGTTTTGATTTAATTGCCTGGCCAAAAGTCGATTTCAGCAAGTTCGGCGCGGTGGAAGAAAAACCACTGTCACGGATCCAGAAGCTATCCGGTGCCAATTTACACCGCAACTGGGTGCGTATTCCGCATGTGACGCAGTTCGACGAAGCCGACATCACTGATCTGGAAGAATTCCGTAAAGATCAGAACAGCCTGGCAGAGAAGAAAAAACTCGGCGTCAAATACACGCCACTGGTGTTTGTAATGAAGGCCGTGGCCAAGGCGCTGGAAGAATTCCCGACCTTTAACAGCTCGTTATCGGAAGATGGCGCGAGCCTCATTCTGAAGAAATACGTGCACTTGGGCATTGCGGTGGATACGCCAAATGGCTTAGTAGTTCCGGTAGTTCGAGACGTCAATAAAAAAGGCATTATCGAACTGTCGCGCGAGCTGCAGGAAATTTCTGTCAAAGCCCGCGAAGGCAAACTGACGGCGGCGGATATGCAGGGTGGTTGTTTCACCATCTCCAGCCTCGGCGGTATCGGCGGTACAGCCTTTACGCCGATTGTGAACGCGCCGGAAGTCGCTATTCTTGGCGTATCTAAATCGGATATTAAGCCGAAATGGGATGGCAAAGCCTTCCAGCCGCGTCTGATGGTGCCGTTGTCGGTGTCTTATGATCACCGTGTGATCGATGGTGCTTTAGCGGCGCGTTTCACCGCAACGCTGGCATCTTATTTGGCCGATATTCGGCAGATTATTATGTAATGCAGTCAGCGGCAGCCTCGGCTGCCGCTATTGTTGCGGTGGCAACAAACCCGGTCTGATGTTGATGTAGCTGATGTTGATGTGGCTGAAAAGTTACGGGACATCTTTCAGGCAGGGTGCTAAAATCCGCCAACTTTTACGCTGTGCCACCGGCGCTGCCGTGGCAACCTACGAGCCCGAAGCAAGTAAAATTGCAAGCTAAAATAGCAAGGTAAAACAATGAGCAACGAAATCAAAACTCAGGTAGTAGTGCTGGGCGCTGGCCCTGGTGGTTATTCAGCTGCATTCCGTGCAGCCGATTTAGGTCTGGAAGTGACCTTAGTTGAAGCCCGCAGCACCCTCGGTGGTGTCTGCTTAAACGTTGGCTGTATCCCGTCGAAAGCCTTATTACACGTTGCCAAAGTCATCGACGATGCCCGCGAAATGGCATCTCATGGTGTGACCTTCGGCGCACCACAAATCGATTTAGATAAAATCCGTGCCTGGAAAGACAAAGTTGTAGGTCAGCTGACCAACGGTCTGAATGGCATGGCTAAAATGCGTAAAGTCAAAGTCGTCAACGGCTACGGCAAATTCACTGGCCCGAACACGCTGGTGGTGGGTGATACCACTATCACTTTTGACAGCGCCATCATTGCTGCCGGTTCTGAGCCAGTTGCACTGCCATTCATTCCAAAAGATGACCCACGCGTCATCGATTCAACCGGCGCGCTGGAATTAAAAGACATTCCTGGCGAAATGCTGGTATTAGGCGGCGGTATCATCGGTCTGGAAATGGGTACTGTGTACCGTGCTTTAGGTTCTAAAGTGTCTGTGGTTGAATTCGCTGACCAGCTGGTTCCGGCAGCCGATGCTGATCTGGTGAAAGCCTACACCAAATACAACAAAGACAATTACACGCTGATGCTGTCCACCAAAGTGACGGCAGTTGAAGCCACAGCTGACGGTCTGTATGTGACCCTCGAAGGCAAGAACGCACCGGCTTCACCAGTACGTTACGACAAAATTCTGGTTGCAGTGGGTCGTCGTCCAAACGGCAACCTGCTGGACGCAGCAAAAGCAGGCGTCAACGTCGATGAGCGTGGTTTCATCAACGTCGACAAACAACTGCGCACCAACGTGCCACACATTTTCGCGATTGGTGACGTGATTGGTCAGCCAATGCTGGCGCACAAAGCCGTCCACGAAGGCCACGTTGCCGCTGAAGTGATTTCTGGCATGAAACACTTCTTCGACCCGCGTTGCATTCCGTCAGTGGCTTACACAGATCCGGAAATGGCCTGGGTTGGTATCACCGAGAAAGAAGCCAAAGAGAAAGGCATCGCTGTTGAAACCGCGACTTTCCCATGGGCTGCTTCTGGCCGTGCTATCGCTTCAGCCCGCACTGAAGGCTTCACTAAGCTGATTTTCGACAAAGAGTCACACCGGATCCTGGGTGGCGCTATCGTTGGTATCAATGCCGGTGAAATGCTGGGTGAAATTTGTTTAGCGGTCGAAATGGGCGCAGATGCTGAAGATATCGCACTGACTATCCACGCGCACCCAACGCTGAACGAGTCTATTGGTCTCGCGGCTGAGATGTACGAAGGTTCAATCACCGACCTGCCAAATCCAAAAGCGAAAAAGAAATAAGTTTCTTTTGACCTGATAAAGGCCGCAACTGCGGCCTTTATTATTTCTGCCAGCGACCAACCCTACCTGCACTGGCACTAATCCCGGTTGTGCACCGACCAGCCGCAATTTCACTGCGATCGGCCAATCTTTGCGGTACAATCGGCGCCAAACTCTAGAGAAGCAGCGATTTATTGTTTATCGAAAATAAATGATGATTTCGAATGCTTTCGATAATAATATATACCCAAGTTCATTGACGAAATGGCCTGACGGCAACTAAACGGATCTGCGGCGATTTTCAAATATCAGCATAGCTCCCTATGTGATCGCAGTGAGTGCAGGCAGCCAACAACGCCATATCCGCAAGGAAGAAGGGTATAAATACCAATGTCCCAACAGGAGGCTCCATGCGCAATTCCGCGTTCCTCGGCCATATCCAGCAACAAATCGACGACGTCAAAGCCGAAGGCCTGTACAAAGGCGAGCGGATCATCACGTCGCAGCAATTTTCTGATGTCACCGTCAACGGCGAGCAGGTTCTCAACTTCTGCGCCAACAACTATCTGGGCCTCGCCAATTCGCCTGAATTGATTGCGGCGGCGCAGCAAGGCCTCGACAGCCATGGTTTTGGTGTGGCCTCTGTGCGTTTTATTTGCGGTACCCAGGATATCCACAAAACGCTCGAAGCACGTATCAGTGCATTTTTAGGCACTGAAGACACCATTCTGTATTCCAGCTGCTTTGATGCCAACGGTGGTTTGTTTGAAACCATCTTAGGCGCTGAAGATGCAGTCATTTCTGATGCACTGAACCATGCGTCAATCATTGACGGCGTGCGGCTGTGTAAGGCCAAACGTTACCGTTATGCCAATAATGATATGGCCGAATTAGAAGCGCAGTTAAAACAAGCCGATGCCGATGGTGCGCGCTTTAAACTGATCGCGACCGACGGTGTGTTTTCAATGGACGGCGTCATTGCCGACCTCAAATCCATTTGCGATTTAGCCGACAAATACAATGCCCTGGTGATGGTCGATGACAGCCACGCCGTCGGTTTTG
This sequence comes from Gammaproteobacteria bacterium, assembly GCA_027484495.1. Taxonomy (GTDB): domain Bacteria; phylum Pseudomonadota; class Gammaproteobacteria; order Enterobacterales; family Alteromonadaceae; genus Pararheinheimera. The sequence goes on along the minus strand of JAIXSW010000565.1, from coordinate 11,162 downwards.
TCGGCAAAAATGGCCGCGGCACCCATGAATACTGCGATGTATTAGACCGCGTCGACATCATCACCGGCACCTTGGGCAAAGCCTTAGGCGGTGCCTCAGGCGGCTATACCTCTGGGAAAAAAGAAATCATCGAATGGCTCAGACAGCGCTCGCGGCCGTATTTGTTTTCCAACAGCCTGGCGCCGTCTATTGTCACGGCGTCGATTAAAGTACTCGACATGCTGGCGCAGGGCGATGCGCTCAGAGCTAAACTGTGGGAGAACGCGGCGTATTTCCGTGAGCAGATGACGGCAGCTGGTTTCACGCTCGCCGGGAAAGACCACGCGATTATTCCGGTGATGCTGGGCGATGCAAAAGTCGCCGGTGAGTTTGCCCGTCGCATGCTGGAACAAGGCGTGTATGTGGTTGGCTTCTCTTTCCCGGTGGTACCGAAAGGGCAGGCGCGGATCCGCACACAGATTTCGGCCGCTCACAGCAAAGCGCAGCTGGATAAAGCCATTGCCGCTTTTATCCGTACCGGTAAAGACATGGGCGTGATTTCTTAAGGTAGCAACATGAAAGCATTAGCGAAATTAAAAGCAGAACCGGGGATTTGGCAAACCGAAGTGCCAATGCCGGAAGTCGGTCCTAACGACGTTTTAATCAAAATTAAAAAGACCGCTATTTGTGGTACTGACGTCCATATCTACAAGTGGGACGATTGGGCGCAAAAAACCATTCCACATGGCATGGTGGTGGGTCATGAGTATGTCGGTGTGGTTGTTGGCATGGGCTCGGAAGTGCGCGGTTTCTCTGTGGGTGATCGTGTGTCTGGCGAAGGCCATTTAGTCTGTGGCCATTGCCGCAACTGTCGCGCCGGTCGCGTGCATTTGTGCCGCAACACTATTGGTGTCGGTGTGAACCGGCAGGGTTCTTTTGCTGAATACCTGGTGATCCCGGCCTTTAACGCTTTTAAAATTCCGGACAATATCCCGGACAATATCGCGGCGATTTTTGACCCGTTCGGCAATGCTGTGCACACCACTTTGTCCTTTGATTTGGTCGGTGAAGATGTGCTGATCACCGGCGCCGGTCCGATTGGCATTATGGCTGTGGCCGTCGCCCGTCATGTCGGTGCCCGTCATATTGTGATCACGGACGTCAATCCGTTCCGGCTTGAGCTGGCGTTGAAGATGGGCGCGACCCGCGCTGTCGATGTCAGCAAACAAAATCTGACTGATGTGATGGCCGAATTGGGCATGACTGAAGGGTTTGATGTCGGTTTAGAGATGTCCGGTGTACCGTCGGCATTTCGCTCGATGCTCGACACCATCAATCACGGTGGCAAGATCGCGATGTTAGGCATTCCGCCGTCTGATATGGCGGTGGACTGGAACAAAGTGATTTTTAAAGGCCTGGTGATTAAAGGCATTTATGGCCGCGAAATGTTCGAGACCTGGTACAAAATGGCGAGCCTCATCCAATCTGGTCTGGACCTCACGCCAATCGTGACCCATGAAATGCCGGTTGCTGAGTTCCAGCAAGGCTTTGACATTATGTGCTCCGGTCAGAGCGGCAAAGTGGTACTGAACTGGGAGTAGTCTTGCTGATTACTTGCTTCACAACGCCGGCCCTGCGCCGGCGTTGTTGTTTTTAGAAATGCCATTTCAGTAGCAGATTGACGTTGTTCTCGTGGCTACGAAGCTGCGGGCGGTCGGTCACACCAAACTTATGTCGCCACCAGACGTATTCCACACCGAGCCAGACTTGGCTTTTGCCCTGCCACAGATTGCTTGCCAGCCACTTCAGTTGTGAGGTCCAGTTCAGGTTGGCGTGTTGGTCCGAGCTGCCGCTGGCCCAATCGATAAAACCGTCATACAAAAACGACTGTCCGCCAAGCTGAAACGGCGCACCCCACACCAGCGTGGCCTGCCAGTTATCGGCGATTTGTTCATTGTTACGCCGGTAAACATTCAGCTGGGTAAACTTTAGGCCGGGCAGGGCCAGATCCAGCCCGACGCCATACAGCAGGTTGGTGCGCTGCGAAGACATCTCGAGATGGCTCGCCAGCAACACGTCCTTGATGAGGCCGCCCGGAGGTGCCAACCAGCCGTTTTTGCCAAGACTAAAGCGGGGCTGCAGTTCCGCATAATTTCTATGCTGGCCATTGGCTTATTTCATATGGTCGAGGAAAAAAAAGCTGTCACCCCAGGACGTGGTAGCGGCATGCTCAATCGTCAGGACCTGGCGCTGTGGGTCACCGAGCCGGTAATGCTTGCCGTTTAAATAGGTCAGGCGAAAGTCCTGCCATAGCACTTCGGCAAAGCCAGAGCAGGAACAGCACAGCAGTGTCAGCAGCAGAAAGCGAAAAGGCATAAAAAAAGACCTGTGAGAACAAATCTTTGCAGTATAGAACGCGGCGCCTGCAGGCGAATCTGGTCGGATCAGGTTTGGGGCGGACCCAGTACCAGCGTGATTTCCAGATGGCCTTGTTCGATGGGCATACTGAGGTCAGTTTCCAGCTGCGCCCGCAGCTCTTCATAAGGCCGGTGTAAGGCGACCAGACCATAACCGCGGTTCCGGCCATGTACTTTGCCCATATACAACGCCATGTCCGCCAGTTTGAGCGCTTTCTCCCAGTTCAGCTGGTGTTCGTCGACACCGGCGAATGGCAGCGTCAGGAAGCCGGCCGAGGCGGTAACCCGAATACTGACGTTCTGATAGATCACAGGTTCACTGCCAATCACTTGCAGCGCACGATTGGTGAAATTGGTTAATGCCGTCTGATTCAGATTGCGCAGGACAATCAGAAACTCCTCGCCGCCCCAGCGCAACACCATATCGCCCTGACGGGTCAGCTGCTTCAGCCGGCGACCGACCTCAATCAGCACGACGTCACCTGCGGCGTGACCGTGATGGTCATTAATATGTTTAAAATAATCGATATCGAGCAGGATAAAACCATCGGTTGTCGCGGTCGGTAACTGCCGGCGTTCGCCTTGTTCTGTGCGTTTTTGCATAAATTCGTGCAAAGAGCGGCGATTCAGCAACCCGGTCAGCGGGTCGTGCAACGAGTTGTAGGCCAGCTGGTCATTGGCGTGACGTAACTGCTGGTTGGCATTGCGGACCTTGCGATACAGCAGATACAGCAAAATGGTTGCCAGCAATACAACCAGGCCAAATAAAAACATCACGCGTTGTTGTAATTGTGTTTGGGCGATTTCTGCCGATTTCAGTTGGTTTTGTTGCTGCAGACTTTCAATTTGTTTGGCTTTTTCTTTTGCAGAAAAGGCTTCCTGCAACGCACTGATTTCCTGGTCCCGGTCGGTTTTAAAAATGTTCTGGCTGAGCGCATTGTACTCACGTAATAAGCGGGCTTCGTCGGCATATGCCTTCGCAGTGCCATAGGCATCTGCCAGTTCCCCAACGTAAGTGAGTAATTCGGTATCGGCCATTTGCAGTTCGCGGGCTTTCGCAACCATCGCGGCCATTTGCGCGAGTCCTTCGGCAAAATTGCCTTGCAACACTTTGATATAGCCGAGGTTAAATTCGGCGGTCAGCGTCATGGCAATATATTTTTGTTGTTCGGCCAGCTGTTTCGCTTCGATAAACAGTGGCACCGCCTCAGCATATTGCCCCTGTTTCAGCCGCAGATCGCCAAGATTATTCAGCAGCGTTGCGACCGAATAGGCGTTGTTCAGCTGGCGTGCCCACTTTAAGCCTTGTTGATTGGCCTGTTCCGCTTCAGCATTTAACTGTTGTGATGCGAAGTTCACCCCGAGTTGCAGGTACAGCTCTGGCAACAGAAAGTTCAGCGCCGCTTCTGCCTCTGCCTGTTTGATAGCGACTTGCAGCAGTTCATCGGCTTTTGAATACTGAGCTAAGACGGTATTGAGTCCGGCTATCACGCCCTGCAGGTAGATTTTGCGTACTGCGGTGCGCGGATCCGTTGAATTTTCAACGGCATGAAATGCCTGATAGTAAGCCTGCAAGGCTTGTTCGTATTGATCTTCTGCCTGCAAAAAACTACCCAGCGTGTTGGCTGCATAATAGCGGATACGTTCGAGGTTAGCGCTCGCCAGCGTTTCCTGCAGTTGGCTGACCAGCGCACGGGCTTTACCCGGTTTGTTTTGCGCGCGATACAGCGCAAGTTGATCGGTCAGCGCTTCGGCACGGATGTCGTCACTTTGTACCTGCTCAGCCAGTTCCAGACTGAGGTCAATGTAATGCTGAGCTTTGACGAAATCTTGTTTGTCGCGAAAATCTCCGCCCAAATAGGACCAAAGCCGGGCGCGGGTCAGCGCCGAGGTATCCGCCGACAGTTGTGCTTCGAGGCTCTGAATTAATGCAGAAGCCTGCGCCGGTTGTTCATTGGTCAGCTGCAGAAACTGATCCAGCTGTGTGTCCAGCGGATCTGCGCGAACGGTACAGAGCAGAAAACCAAGAGTGAGCAGAGCACGGCCAATGACGGCGATAAATCGGTTCAATCGAACTCCTCAGCGAATTTATTGTCGTTGTAATAGCACCGGGCACGGGCGCTTCGCATCTGCGATATTGCCGTTATCTTAGCCACAAAAGCAGTTGAAGGGGTAGTAGCAAGTGCCTGTTTAGCAGAATATTTAGTTACAAATCAGGCTGCGGCAGAAATCGTCGCGTCACAGCAAATCCTTCTGTTAAGATAAAGGCCTTTGCGCCACTTGAGGTTGATTGATGCAGGCTGTCCAGCATCTTTTTCGTCAGATCCTGACTTTACTGCTGCTGCTTGCCACGGTGCTGGCATTGCTGGCGGTGTTATTGCTGCAACAAACACCATTGCTCAGCGAAACTGGCCAGTTAAATGCGGCTGCGGTGCGCAACAGCCAGCAGTTATTCAACAATCTGAATCAATCGATGCGTGACCCGGGTCAACAGCTGGTCATTCAAACCAATGCTGACGAACTCAATGCAGCTTTTGCGCTGGCCAGCCGCACCTTACCGGGCTTTCAGGGCAAAACGCAGATTAATCCGGCGGGGCTGACCATTTTGATGACGATGCCGCTGGAACTATTGTCCTACCAGCTTTATATCAATGCAGATATTCAAATTGAACCTTCGGCCGGACCTTTGCAGGTGCGTCAGGTAAAACTGGGTCGGCTGACGTTGCCGGGCGATATGGCGCTGGGTCTGCTGGGCTGGGTCGCGGATCAGCTGTGGGGACCCGGCGAAGGCGCCGCGTTATTGGCGAAAGTACGCTCGGTGACAGTGCAGCAGGATGCGGTTAAGGTTGAACTCAGTAAGTCTGAAGGGTTTAGTCTCAGTGAGCTGAAACAATCTGGCGTCAGTCTGTATAAGCAATGGTTTGGCTCAGATGAGCAAACGGCTCTGATTGAACATTATTACGCGTTAGCGCTGGCGCACAGTCAACAACAGGCAGCCGCTCAGTCGTCACATAGCCTGATTAGTTATCTGCAAGTGCTGCTGCGGGAAGCCGACCGGCGCAGCAAAGATACGCCGGAACAGGCCGTACGGGAAAATCAGGCCGTGATCCTGGCACTGGCGCAGCTGCTAGGTGGCCGGAATCTGCAGTTGCTGGTCAACGAAGTCAAAACCAATCCGCAAGGCAAGGTGCCTCGGGTGACGCTGGCGCGCCGGCCAGATTTACAACAGCATTTTGTTTATTCGGCCAGTTTACATGTACTCGGTAATCAACGGCTGTCATCTGCAGTTGGTGAAGCAAAAGAATTGCTGGATTCACTCAATGGCGGTAGTGGTTTTAGTTTTGTTGATTTACTGGCTGATCGGGCCGGTATTCGTTTTGCCCGCTTGGCTGCTGCGTCGCCGCAATCCGCCCGTGCGGTGCAGCAATTCTTTACGCAGCAAGACCGGACCGAGCAGGAATTGTTTCCGAATAAAAGCCGCTTGCCGGAAGGTTTACCGCAAGCCATGTTTGAGCAGCAGTATCAGTCGATCGATTCGGCGGTTTATCAACAAATGGTCGCCGAAATCGATCGTCGGTTAAATGCATTGCCGCTGTATCAGATTAAGCCCTGAATCATCAGCTAACGCATCAAGCCATTCAGCTGGTCCAGTGCGTCAGACCACTCGGCATCCTGGTGAAAAGCGTCGCGCAGAAAACTGGCCTGCGCTGGTGTCCAGAATTCCGCCTGATACAGGCTTTCGCCATCATTAAGCCGATAGTGCCGGGCAAACCGTTCAATGCTGGCGTCGTCACTGGGCAGGCCCAGCTGGTCGAACAAGGTATACAGATTATGTTTACTGGTATCCATGTTACACCTCCACTGTCATTGGTTAAATTTCAGACAGTATAGAGCTGTTTCGGTTTCATTGCCGTGACTGAAAGGCTAGCCGTTGACATTACTGTGGTGGCGGCTGCCCCGCGCGATACGAAAGCCCAGCAAGACAAAACCACCGAGCGTAAAGCCTAATGCGCTGGCGGCACTGATGATCAGCAACGGATGATTAAAGTCGCTACGGTCCTCGTAATCCATGATATGCAGCATCCAGAAGAAGTCATACAAACGCCAGGTGTCGGTGCGCACCCGCAGTAACTGCCCGGTAACCGGATGAAAATAAAAAGTACTGTGCTCAGCATCAGCAAATTGCACCTGCCACAGCGGCGCGTTTAAGCCACGCACTTCGGCAGGCGCCTGCTGTAACAGGCTGGCGTGTTGGACCGTGCCTGAACCCTGATAGCGTTGCTGCGCCAGCATCTGCGCGTCTTGTTCAGTCAGTGGCGCCAGTACTTGGCCGGACACCGCACTGATAAACAGCTGTTGCTCGCCTTGTTGTAACTGATAAACCGGCTCAGCAGCGCGTTGGCTCAGGCTCAACTGTGCTTGCTGAAATTCGGCCGGCGCTTGCTGTAACGCACGGGCCGGTGTCACTGCTGCATCGCTCCAGCGCACCGCTGGCGCCGGTCGTTGCAAATGTTCGCCCCGTACTTCCTCAATCGGAAACCAGCTCATCACCACACCACTGGCAAACCAGGCGACCAGCTGCAAAGACAATATCAGACCAAGATAAAAGTGCAGGTTGCGCCAGAAGCGTTCGCGGCGCAGATATGAAAATGGCATGGCTAAGGCTCAGATTTTTATTAGAAAAATACTTTACCAGCGCTGCAGCAAGAAAAAAGCCCCCTGCGACAATAAGTCGCAGGGGGCTATTTCGAACGAGGGGGAGTTATGGTTGCTGTAAAGTCCAGTGGGTTAACAGCCGCACGCCAAACCCAGTGGCACCAACCGGGGTGACGCCTTTGTCGCTGCTGGCCAGTGCATTGCCGGCGATATCCAAATGGGCCCACGGCGTGTCACCGGCGAACTGTTTTAAGAACCAGGCTGCAGTAGAAGCGCCCGTCGTTTTGCCGGTATTGCGTAAATCCGCGACATCACTTTTCAGTTCGCTGGCAAATTCATCGCTGAGCGGTAAGCGCCACAAAGGTTCGCCACTGTTTTTTGCCGCTTGCTGCAGTGAGCTGTTTAACGCTTCATCTTCAGTGAACAGGCCGGCATAGTAGCTGCCCAAGGCACCGACTTTGCTGCCGGTTAATGTCGCGATATCCACCATCGCCCGCGGTTTATACTCTTTGCGGGCATACCACATCGCATCCGCCATCACTAAACGGCCTTCGGCATCGGTCGAAGTGATTTGGATGGTCAGGCCCTGCGCGGTTTTTAATACATCGCCCGGTAAATAAGCGTTCGACGAAATCATGTTTTCTGCCATCGCCATCACACCCACGACATTCACTTTGGCTTTTTGCAGCGCCAGTGCTTTGACGGTGCCGAGCACTGCCGCAGCACCCGCCATGTCGCTGGTCATCCGCACAATAGATTCGCCATCGGTTTTCAGGTTGTAGCCGCCGGTATCAAAGGTGATGCCTTTACCAATTAGTGCCAGGGGCGCTTTGTTGTCACCTTGCCAGTGGGCGATCACCAGCGTGGGTGGCCGATCACTACCACGGCCAACGGCAGCAAGTGCCCCCATTCCCAATGCATTAATCGCTTTTTCGTCAAGAACAGTGACTTTCACGCCCAGTTTTTCCAACGCTTGTGCCGCTTCAGCGAAGGTTTGCGGCGTTAGGTCGGCGGCCGGCAAATTGGTCAGATCCCGTGCCAGATAGACGCCATCGGCAATGGCCTGCAGTTGTTGATGTTGTTGTTCGGCGCTTTTTACATCGGCAACCACCACGTCGACCGCTAATTTACGCGGGGCTTCGGCTTTTGATTTGAGCTGGTCGAAGCGGTACGCCCGCAGTTCCAAACCATGCACCAGCTGCGGTATGGCGGCCAGATAACGACCGTCGATGGTGACTTGCTGTGCCTTGTTTTTGTCCAGTGCAGCGGCGAGATCTGCGCCATAAGTGGCCAGCTTGTCGTCACTGATGACAGGTTTGTCACCAAGGCCCAATAACAACACACGCTGGTAACCGGCAACGCTATATAGCTGGCTGATACTGCCGGCTTTACCGGTAAAACCGGCCGCAGTTAATTGTTGTTTCAACTGTGGGTCGGCCAGCAAACTGTGACTGCCACTTTTCAGGTCGCTGCTGCGCAGCGGCAGCACCAGCGTATCCTGCGCTGCAGGCAGCGCGTTCAGGTACTGATACTGTGGATCAATCGCGGCCTGAGCCAGACCGCTGAGGCCGATGGCTAGCATGGCGAAAGAATGACGTAAACGCATAAAGTTTCCTTCAAACAATCAAAATTGTTCTCTTGATACGTCAGAACGGTGGGTGGATACCACTGAATGCGGCTGAATGCCATTTTTGCCCGATGAAGTGTGATAGTGTCACAAAAAAGCCGGCACTATGGCCGGCTTGATCGAACAGGTCAGCGTCTACAGTTTGCCGTTTTTGTCCGGGTAACCCAGTACCGACGCATTGGCCCAGTTGGCACAGACGCCTGGCTTGCCGCCAGTGGTTCGCAAACTAAGTAAGCGAATACCGCGAATATCCAGCTCCGGTTTGACCACTGCCGGTGCCTGCACCAGGCCTGAGTCATACAGCAACTTGTCGTCGCCAAAGATCTGGAATTGCACACCGCCTTGGTCACGGCAGCTGTCGTCGATGCCAACATCGGCCCGCAGCAGGCGCCATTGCCCCGTCAGCTGATAATCAATCCGGCTTTGCGCCGCCACACCAAGGCCTTTGCGGAATTTCAGGCCGTTCATCGACATCAGGCTGCCATCATTGGCTTTGTTGCCACCATTACTTTGATTCAGTTCTACCGGGCCCACCGCATTGTCGGCACGAAGCGGTGTTTGCTCGGCTAAAAACAGCTGGACCGGCTCAGTTTCAGGTTCCGGTTGTTGCAGCACGCGGAACTCGGAAATCGCAATCGGGCTGACCACTTTCGGGAGCAAAGCGTTAAAGGCTTTGGCACTGCTTTGCGCTGTCGCGGTCACCATCGGATCAGCTTCGGCCTGATCTTGTGTGCTCAGGATGCGAAAGCGAAACAAAGTACCGGGTTTGGCGGCAAACTCGACTTTTTGTTTGTGCTGCAGTTTTTGTAAGCGACCCCGCGCGACCGGCTGGCCCCATTCGCCATTGTTATCAGCCAGATAGACCTCATAATCGGCGACCTGACCATATTGCCAGTGCTGGTCATTGCGTGGGGCAATTTCAAAACCACTGACCATGCGCCGTTCGCCGAGCGCCAGCGTGAACTCATGCGCACCGGTTTTTACCGATTGGTCGCGTTTAGTGCGAAACCAGGTGCCCGGTTTGCCGTCAAAGGCGTTTTCCAGCACATGACCGGATTCTTCGGCCGGCCGGTTCAGTACCAGAATGCTATCGGCGGCGATTTCATTGCCAAGGTCCGGCGCTTTGCCATAGCCTTTAGTGGTGGCAAGGCTGTGTGCGCCATCGATTTGTACGCTGAAACTGAGCGGCTGGCGGATATCGGTTTTCGCTGTTTTGACATAGACCAAGCCGTATTTTTCCGCGCTGAAATACCAGCCACTGCTCGCTTTCGCAAAGGCTGCAGCATCTGGCAACGCTTTGAGCGTTTGACCATCCAGCTTCACTGCATCGGGCTTGACCCGGCTATGTAGCTGCAGCTGATACACCCGCGCGCTTTCCTGGCCCTGGTATTGGCCCGTCACCGGCGCGATATCGATCTGAATATCACCGGCCTTGCCGACGGCAAAAGACGGCGCTTTGACACTGAATTGCTGGGTACTAAAAGCGCCTTGCTGATACTGGCGCGTGTTGCCGTCATCTTCATACAGCGTGAATTCGCTGTCGCCATGCGGGTAGATATCCAGCGTCAGCACATCTTTGGGTTTTTCGCCGTCATACAACATCGCGTCGTACATCGGGATAATAGCGCCGGCGCGGACAAACAGCGGGATGGTTTTTAAATCAACGGCATAATCCAACAGCTGGCCGGCAGCAGGTGCGTTGACGACACGGCCATCCCAATAATCAAACCATTGGCCTTTTGGTAAAAATACATTTTTGCGCCAGCCCTGACTGGCGGTTTGCGAGCGGTACACCGGCGCCACCAGTAAATCTCGGCCGAGTAAAAACTGATATTTATGTGCTTCGGTCAAAGCTTTAGGCGTTTGCGGATAGTCCCACATCAGGCCGCGTACAATGGGCGCACCGGTTTGTTCGGTGTGATGCGCCAACGTGTACATATAAGGGGTCAGGCGCATTTTCAGCTTTAAATAATCGCGGTTGATGCTGCGGTAGGGCTCGTCATACCACCATGGGTGTTTGCGCGCTGCTTTCGACCAGCCGGACATGCCCATTAACACCGGCGTAAAGGCTTTCCACTGTAAATCGCGGGTATAAGTCTCTGGGCTGCCGCCAAAAATAGCGTCGACATCACCAGTGGCGTAGGCCTGACCGGATAAGCCGGAGCCAATCAGCGTCGGAATATGCCAGCGGATATAGTCCCAGCTGGCCGACTGGTCGCCGGTCCAGGTCACGGCGTAGCGCTGCATGCCGGCCCAGCCCATCACAGTCCATAAAAAAGGCCGCGAGTCGGAATTATCTAAAATGCCGTCGGCCGCAGCTTTGTTCGCATCTAAGGCAAACTGGTAGCCTTGGCCGGTCCAGGCCACATCGAGTTTTTGCGCACGCGAGCCGGCGGTGCCGACTTCCCAGGCAATTTTGTCGACACCATTTTCAGTCCAGAGGCCAGTTCTGAAGCCGTATTTGGCCAGGCCTTTGACCACTT
>JAIXSW010000195.1 GCA_027484495.1 Gammaproteobacteria bacterium | reverse complement strand
CACCGGTATTGGTGATGTTGCTGTTCTTACCCGAAGATCATTAATTATGGCCTATGGATTTTTCTGCCGGAGTGTAATACTGCCGCGCGCTAAATCTTTAAGCTATATCAACTCCATTGACAATGTTGTTTATGGCTATCCGGAAGTTGTTAATAATCACGGGTTGACAATCCTAAAAGCAGATAAAAGTTTTTTTAGTAAATTTAAAAAGCTGGGTGTTAATATTGAAAGTGTATGGGATCAAAAAAAATACGAGCACGCTCGAAACGGTGACATTTTAAAATGGGTTGACATTCAGCCTTTTAATGCATGGGGTAACAATTCATTTAAAAATAGAATCAAAGAAATCAAGCAGCTGTCAACTGAAATAAACAACGCCATAATGGATAAGCAATTCATCTATGATACCTGGATCAAGATTCAGAAGTTGGGAATTTTTGATGAGAGTTATTATTTATCATGCAACCCTGACGTCAAGGCTGCAGGTGTTAAAGCACTAACTCACTACAGGAAATTCGGATGGAAAGAAGGCAGAAACCCCAGCATTCATTTTGATTCAAAATTTTATATCGGTCAATTTTCTAAAGAATATGATAGTAGCCTTGATCCTTTATCCCATTATTTTTTAAAAGGCTGGAAGGATTGTTTGAACCCAAATCCGAATTTTAATGTAAGAGCATATTTAGACAGATATCAGGATGTTAAGCTTAAAAATTTGGAGCCATTACAACATTATGTTGAATATGGTCAGTTTTTGGGCTATCAAACCTCTGACTAACAGATTGGCCTCGCCCGCAAATTTCATACACTCTTCCTGGTGCGCCTGGCTACCGAAATCGCGCCGCAATTTGCCGCGTAAAGCGGAGCGAAGTGAGGCGAACTTGCATGCTTGGCTAGCCAACGTTCGGGAGCTTCCTGCCAAGTGTCTCTGACAACGAGCGCGGTGTGACACCACTGTTATTTTTGCATTCTGGGTTTGCTCCAGACAACAGTAGTAGTGCCGCAGTTTCTTCATTATTAGCCATTACGGCTCGCCAAAGTGCAGTATTTCCGAACGCGTCAGTTGCATCGATTTCTGCACCAGCCTTCAGGAGCAAATCGCAGATAGCTGCGGATCGGTCACGAGATGCAAACGCGAGAGCAGCCCACTGTTGTCCTCGGTCTTTAACATTAACGTTGGCTCCTGCCTCAATAAGCAAAGCAATTATTTGCGTATTCGGCTGAGAGGCAAGAACGGCATGCATTATTGCGGTGCGACCGTCTTTGTCTTGTGCATCTGGAGACTCACCTGCTCTGAGTAGACTCCGAATGCCATGCAGATCTTGCAGATACACAAAGTTCAACATTTCCTTACTTAGCAAAGCCATCGACATCCTTTAGCGGCTCACTATGAGTACGCGCGCGAACCTTAGTGAGCATCACTGTGAGCGCAGGCTTTAAATAACGCGGCTTGTTGTGTTTTACCATGCGGACCACAGACGTTCACCTTCTCACTTTATATTTGAATAGACACCACTTTTGAGAGAAATAACAAAGACTGCGACACAAAGAAATTAAAAACAGAATTTCAAAGCCGCCGAAAAACCATGGTTGCCTTTCAACTATTTACGGGTTTTAAAAAGGTGCTTCTCAATTTCTTTAATGTACGTCTCTTTATATTTAATCCAGTCGCCATGGATATATGTTTGATAAAATTCGTAAGGATGCCCCTTTACACTCACGTTCTTCAGATATTTATATATCATCTCTAAATGCGTGCTGTTATATGCCCAAAGAATGTCTCCACGGCCTTTAAACTGATGATATGGTTCAGTTAGCCCGTCGTAAGAAACGCCTTCGTTTCTGTATGGACACTCTGTACAGGTGATTTTAAACGGGCTCTCATACCAGCTTTGGGAAAGATCCCCAACAAACTCATTGCCTTCGGAAACTTGATCTTGCGCCAGTGCTAAGCCCCCGCACTTTGGGCATTTTATATGTATCAAATTTGGCCTGCGCTTGTGATCGTAGCGAATGTGAGTACTGCCACCGCTACCATCGAAGCCCGTTTTTCTTAATTTAGTACCCGTTGGATTTTTCATCGCTTAATAAACAGAGTGTTTAGCGCACGCGCGCGAACCTTGGTGAGCATCGCTGCGGCTGCAGGCCGCGAATAACGCGACTTGCTAGAGTTGAGTTGATGCAACATATTGACAGCACTGCCGGAGCCTGTCTGCAGCCAAGCTGTGATTTTGCGCTGCATGCTCGTTAGATCCCAACTGAATACCTGTCGGCGTCCATACATCGCTATTTAGTTGCAAGAACAAAGTCTCGCCCGCTTTTATTTCAAAGTCTTGTTCGTTACTAAACATGCCAGACAGAGGATGCCAGCTTGTTTTTAACTTGAACTTACCAGGTGTGAGCTGCACGTATGAGAACGTATTATTTGGCAAAGCAGTAATTTGTTTGTCATTCACACTAATACGCATGTCATATGCGAGCGGAGGAGTATAAGTCCGGTAAAACACCAAAATACCTTCAGCTGAACTTGCTTTAGGAATAGCTACCATATCAAAAGTCGCAGCGTCTTTTGGTGCAGAAGCACAAGCACTAAGCAAAACGACCAATAAAAAAGCGACAAATCTCATTTACACAATGTCCTTATTTGAAGTATCTCTAACCTTACCAGCTCAGGCGATTGTAGCTGGATTTGTTATATTTTGAATGAATCACTGGCTTCGTTTGCTTGAATTCTCTCAAGAAGCGAAGGATCTTTATTTGCAGTTCTCTGCAGCTTAAACCCACAATAAGCTGCACTACTATCGTGCCATGAATACAGAAATCCAGCATCATCTATAACGACATATTCGTGATTAGACACATCACTATATTCGAGAGAGCTTTCTATACTATCCACGCTTTGATGAGCTTCTACCCATCCTTCTGTATCTACCGTAAAAATCTTCATAAAATATAACTATCGCATAAACGGCGAGCAACTTGTTGCGAATCCAGTGGCCGCAGGCCGCATTGTCTAAGGCGATTGTTGGGCCATTGCAACGAATATTCTAAAGTTAAGCAAACCATACTTTATACATCTCGGTAAGAAATTGTTTATCCATTGAAACACCGGATGCCGATCCAATAACGGAATCAATACCACAATAAGGGCATAGTGCTGTTTGTCCTACCTCATTTTCATCTTCATCTATCCACTCCACAATCTCGGAAGGTTGGTAGACTTCAAGACAGTAAAAGCAACCACATAACTCACTGTCGATAATCTGCTTCCGGTGATTGGAGGAGTATTGATGCGCTGAGTGATATTCGGTTCGTTTAAACATCCTTATTCCTTCACGGCCAAACTAGCGCCATACAGGCCGGAGCACGCAGTGCGATGGTCCAGCCTACGAAGTGGGCTATTGTGGCTGGCCTTGTTAAGCACTGAATCTCTCCGACAGCGATTTACATTGAGACAACGAGAATTCTTTTGCCCATTTTATGAAACCAATTCCGAGACAACCAGCCTTTTGCATTTGAGAGAGAGGAAGTCATAAAAAATCCTTTGTTGAGGCACAATCAACCGGCATCGCTAAGTTGACGCTTGTAAGCCCTGTCGTGTAGCGCGCGTTTGCATGACTGGTCAGGCGATACGTTCATTAACGACGAACTCATAAAACTCAGGCAGTTCAGGCGGGACGATTTCTCTGCATGAAGCGAAAGGAATGCGCTCAAATGCGCTTCGCCAGAATGCCTGCGCGTTCAAGTCGTCTCTGAAGACTGCGATGAGCCAGGCTTGATCGGATTGAACAATGACTTTCTCGACTACCGTGGTAGCGACGCCTCCTGAGCGGTATTTCGGCAAGACAAAGATGTCTGCAAACTCTGTGATAGGTTTCCCTTCGATCGTCGCCGCGTGAAGGAGCAAAAAACCAGCAATATTGCCATCGCACCGGACAAGATAGGCAATGCTACCGTTTTCTTTCCGGAGTGTTTTTGCAAACACTTCCTCAGGCGTTTCAAATCGCCCGCAGCTATCAACATCAAGTTGTTCTCTGCCTGAGGACTCGAATTGGTAGTATTGCCAAAGGTTCGCAAGCAGATCCGCGTGGACCGGCTGCATTTCGGAAAGTTCTATGTTCATCAGTGCACCACCTAATGCCGGACTTACCCGCAGTTTTTAAGTTGTGGTTTTGTCGAATATCTGTGTGCAGCAAAACCACAAAACTGCAACTTGAAAACTGTCCAGCGCACAAAATGCGTGACGCTTCAATGGCTTGTCAGGCGCCACTACGCTCAAATGAAAAGCCTGGAGGATACTGATGAAGCCCATCAAAATCCCCTTTTGTCAGAGGTACGCCCCGAGAGCGAGCAATGGCATACACCATACCCAGGTGGAAATAGAAATTTGGATACGCAAAACGCATGAGAAAATCCTCTGCTTTCATTGAGATTGGCACCGGGCCAGCCATATCTTCAATGACTGCTTCAAGGTTGCTGTGCTTGTCATCCAAACTTGTGATGGAGTTGCATGTATCCTCAAGTTGAGCCCTCAGATTTGCAAAAGACTTCACCTCACGGGAGTACGAATTGACTTTGACGCCCGCAATAGGACAACAGGACCTTAAGGCGAAACTTGCCACAATCTCTACTTGCACACATAGAGGGAACATATCAGGACTCAGTCTTTCATGGAGGATCCTTTCATCACCACCAACATGTTCCTCGATCTTTTCGAGTAAGCGCGAGAGTAACTTCAAGTATTCAACAAAGACTTCAATATGCTTGTTTTTCATTACAGACATTGTCTACACCTAACGGTTTGGCTGTGCGGTGGCGGAAGCCGTCCGGCACGAGGCTGAAGTTATCTCCTCAGTACCACGGTTTACTGCCGTCTATGATTATATGAGCGCGCTCCCGAGGTGCATCACGCTTCTCGTACAGTAAATATCCAGCAGTAGACCAGTCCACATACTGACTCCGCTTTTGCTCTTCCGTCATCGGGACCCCTAAATGGTTCTGCCGAGCAAGAGCTCGTTGCAACCCAACTTCAAATGGAACCTCGATCCAGATTCGGCGATCAAAGATGTCCTCTGCCGCCCGGCGGAAAAGCTGAACTCCCTCGATTAGCACCACATTCGGACCTGACATTGCGATCCGGCGTGGGACCTGGCGGTCTTCGGCTCGGTCGAGCACTGGAACTTCAGCCACGTAGGAGGCCGAGTTTTTCATCGGACGAAGCACCCTATCGAAGAGCGTCGCAAAGTCATAGGACTCATAGTACCTCGCCTTCGCTCGGTCAGGATTTGCATCCCGAACCGCCTTTGGAAAAACAAAGTCGTCAACGTGAAGCACTAACGGTTCGACAGACCAGTCGTAAAGCCTCGTGCGCAATTCTTCTACAACTGTGGACTTCCCAGCCCCTCCACGCCCTGAGATGCCGATGACCACGTTTCTTTGAAGCCTTTTGAGCATTAGGGCTATGTCGCTAACGACCTCTGCGACCGACGGAGTACCAAGGTTCTGTTGCGGTGTCTGCACTTTCAGTTCCATACGCTCCTAAAGATAACTACCAAATTTAGCGCGGGAAAACGCGCATGCGTTTTGCCGTCGCAGCCCATGCGCAGCATGGGCGATTAACATTTGCTTGTTAGCTAACTGGTTTAAAAAGCGACCATAGGCTGACAAACAGCATAAACGACGAAATTAACGCGATAAAATTGAGAACCCATGCATCACTTATTTTTGATTTTTCGCGAAACACTAAATGATGCAACTGAACATTTTGGCGAAGAAAATAGATTGCAGCTAAAACACCTACCAAATAAACAATGCCTAAAAACAATGTGACTTTTGTGCCAAGCAACCACAGGGTTAGATTTAAAACAACAACCAAGAACAGCTGACTACCAAGTAGGATTTTCAAAAAAGACATTTGGAAGTGATACCAAAAAATATCACCGCCTAACAGCCAATACAGTTTTCCTTCCCTCAATGGATATTTTTGTTCAGACATAAATCTCTATGCAGCTAAGCTAACTATAAGCGCACGCGCGCGAACCTTGGTGAGCGTCGCAGAGGCCGCAGGCCCCGAATGCCACGCCTTGTTATGTGTTGTACTTTGAACCATGGGCGAACAACAAATACTTTGGAGCATACCCTGTACATGCCACGCTTCCTGATACATGCAACATAATCCCCACGACGGCGACACCGTATAAAATGGCTGGCTCAAGTGGATCCATTACTAGAACAAACATTACATTGATACCAGCCAGAAGACTGCACAATAAAATAAATGCTGACAAAAACCGGAATAAGGTTCTGACTTTTTTTACATCATTTTTGCTTGGGTAATTCATGTAGACCACACATAACGATTTGCTAAGGGGCTGGCGCCACGCGACAGTCCCGCGGAGCCAGCATTTGCTGGCGGAGTAAACTTGAGCAACTTGTTAGGCGCGTTTCAATGCGACCGTGAACCAAGCTGTAAGCATAAAAGCTGTACTGACACTGACCGCTATAGCTAACGAACCGACAATGCCTACTTCAGCAAACCACACAAGCACAAATATAAACGATGCTATAAGTAGCGCAGTGGTTAGATAAGTCGACCACGAGAGTGATTTACGGCGTTCAATCAAGCTAAATATCGGAAGCAGAAAAAGAGTTACACCAAGGCAATAGAAAGGTAAACCAACCAACAAGAGCGTGTAACCATACTGCGCTCGACCATCATCAAAAGTACTAATCAAAGCTCCCGGAAGGAGTGACAAAACCTCTGCAATTACAAAAGCGATTTCTCTACGCATGTAGTGCCTAACGTTTTGCTTTGGGGCGGACAACGCGCTGCGTTGGACGTCCCAGCCCCGCAGGGGCGACCAACAGCAACTTGTTAGGTCGTGGCAAGTGATTTAGCATCTTTTGCGCACCGAGATAAAAGTTCCTGCTCGTCAGTGCCTGTGCAAGAAACACTACGCCCTGTTAGATCTTTACCTTCACAGAAGAAAACTCCTGCGGACTGTTCACGTAACCTGAAAAACCAACCGTCAACTAAACCTGATATGGGATGGGATTTTTTTAGTTCTGATTCTGTGGACATCACAATCCTGCTTCTTAGTAATTAGACCTAACATATTAATCAAATGCAAAACGCCCGCTTTTAACCCTGCGTTGTGCCTTTAATATTTTTTTTACATCCATCAACACTACCGAAAAAAGATACAGTTCTCAACCCTTTGCCGCTATTGCACGCTTTGTAAAATGCGAAAGCGGGCGTGGCGCCGTTGATCTCGCGCCAAACATTTAATTTACATTTCACAGGTCGGAATTGCTGCGCGGAGGAAACTGCTTTGGCTGCGTTTTTGAATTACAAGTGGCGGTCGGCAACCTTAGCCGGCTTGATGCCAGTTGCCTTATTGAAACTTGCAGGCATTCAACCCGCTTTATATCCCCATGCCGGCAAACAGCCGTGGGTTGTAGATATCGTGGAATACTTGCTGTAAGCGCAGCTGTGCGGCGTCGGAGTGGCTGGCGTTAAATAGCAGGATGCTGCCAAGGCCCGGCGGCACTGTCACGCTGGGCAGTTCCAGCAACACATTTTGTTGGCTGTGTAGCCAGTCGCTACCGAGTTGTTGAGTGCTGACCGGATACGGAAAACTGTCCCAGTCGGTCGGCATAGCGCCCTGAAACCGGCTGACCAGCGCATCCGGTAGTTGATATTGCCCAAGCCGATAGCTTTTCGGCACAAAGCGCGGCGACGGCAGATAATTGGCCACTTCCAGCATCGCCACTGCGGCAGAGCTGGCGAAATACAGCACACGCTGGCCGGGTTGATTCCAGCGGCCACCACTTTTAAAACTGGCGCCTTCGCCACTGAAATTCTCCAGAAAGGCTTCCGGGCAAATGCGGTACAGCTGCATCAGCTGAAGTCACCAAATTCGATGGCTTGCAGCACGTCGGCAACCATTTTACGGCCAACAAAACTGTCAAATAAGGCGATAGGTTTGTCGCCGGATAACGCCGGCATCGGGCTATTGAGCCACTGCCGCGCCATCTCTGTGCCAAACAGCTGTTCAGCGCGGCAAATCAATTGCAGGATATCCAGCACCGGCTCGGCCTGATGACTGGGTAAAGTGCCTTTATACAGGCGGCTGATATTGGCGGCGCTGATCGACAACGCAATGACCAATACGGGCTTTAATTCGGGCAGCCATTGCAGCAGGGTTTTGACTTTGTCGCCGGAAACGCCGTCGCGTACCAGCTGCAGATAACTGCGTTTGTTCTCAAAAACTGCGGTGGATACAGCACAGGCGTCGGACACTGTTTGATTGGTCTTTGCCTGACTGGACGTGGTTTGACTGAGAGCAGTTTGACTGGGTGTGGTTTGGTAGGACGCGGCCATGGTTCACCTCCGGTTTGCATACCTTGAAGGTACATCAATTTGATTTACACAGCAAATCAAATTGATGTTCGTGACATTCACTTACGCAGGTTCTCTGCAAGCAACACTTCGCGCGGGCTTCCACCCCTGGCCATTAAGGAAAAATCGGTGGTGCCCTGCTGCAGGTTTTGTTCAACCCGGGCGCACGGCGCGTCCACCAAAAAAGTGGCGGCATCTGATCTGTACATTGGCGGATCAAGTAATAACCTTGTATGGAGCCCCCGAACCTTTCCATCACAGCCAGGAAAAATCCAGATGAAAAAACTTACCACTTTGCTGTTTGCACTGCTGATCCCGGCGCTTTGCAGCCAAGCCGCCTTGGCACAGGACAGCAACACTGCATTGGTGCCCTTACCGTCCGTCGACGACTTCTCCAAAGGCAAGGACGGCTGGAGCCTAGGACTTGGCTTTGGCGTTGAATATGAAACAGCCTACGAAGGTTCTGACGAATTCGGCCTGGAAATCGAGCCTGCAGGCGGACTGCAATGGCGTCAGGGCGACGATGTTTACTTTTTTGCCGGTGAAGCGCTCGGCTGGCGTGGTGTGCGTGCCAACACCTGGTTATTCGAGGCCCTGATCGGCTTCGATGAAGGGCGCAAAGAAAGTGACTCCGACGATGGCCATTTGCTCGGGCTCGGTGAGCAAAAAGAAGGCGCTGAACTGGTGCTGCAGGCGCGTCGCGCCTTCGATGCCGATTGGCGTTATTGGCTGGTCGCTCGGGTCGTCACCGGTGCTGACGGCAATCTTGGCCTGTTTGGCGTCGGTCGCCGTTTTGGCAGCCAAAACGATGGTTCCGGTTCTGAAGTGAATGTGGTCGTAGTTGCTCACGACAGCGAATACGCCAATAAAGGTTTTGGCATCACCGCAGCCCAGGCGATGGCATCCGGCCTCAAACAAACCGACCTCAGCGGTGGCTTACGCTCCGTAGGCATCAATTACAATTTCCGCCATTTTGTCGATGACCATTGGCAGATTTATGGCGAAGCACTGTATGAGTATTTTGGCAGCGAAGTGCGCGATAGCCCAATCGCGCGCAGTAGCTATGAAGCCGAAATCGGCGTCGGGTTTATTTATTTGTTCTAAACAGTGTGCAGTAGCGACGAAGAGCAGCTGCGCCGTTGCCGGTAAAAAACTAGTGTGATTGAAGTTAGTGGGTTCACCACGACAAACAGGCAACGACGCTCTGCTCATGTTAGATGCCAAGACGACGGCCCAAAACAGACTGTAAGTAGATCCCCATGTACCCACGACCATCAAACCGCGCATGGAACTCAGAACTCAATTCATGCCTAGACGATGTCCGCTCCTCTTGGAGGCCAAAGACGTAACGCCAGTCTGAGAATATAACGCTCTTCGGCTCCAAAATGCGGGCATTTT
Source organism: Gammaproteobacteria bacterium (assembly GCA_027484495.1). Taxonomy (GTDB): domain Bacteria; phylum Pseudomonadota; class Gammaproteobacteria; order Enterobacterales; family Alteromonadaceae; genus Pararheinheimera. Next base: position 9,070 of record JAIXSW010000195.1, on the reverse strand, counting down.
CAGGCAGTTCGTTCGCCAAACATGTCCAACGTTTTTCCTCGCCCAAACACCAGGGAAAGCCTGTAGCCAGTGCAGCAAGAACAAACTTTGACTCCGCCGATACGATGGATATCCCGCCTAACTCGTTGATGAGCTTGTCAACACTCGGCAATATGTCTGATAGTCCGTTGTACCAGTTGGGTTCGCTACGTGAATACCAACACAAAAACGCCAGACGAATGAATGTTTCGTTATCCCGCAATCCCGACTGCCATCTAAGTAGCAATGAATCTGCAGCATCGCCAAGAGTTTTTGCGCCTAGGTTATGTGCTCTTTCTAAAATGTCGATTTCTGCTATCGATTTCATTGTGCCTCCGACGTTTGAACTCTAGCCGCAGCTCGTCAGCGCCAGTAGTGAACGGTTGGGCGCTGGTTTAATGTTGAGGCCGAACGCGAATATGAACATCTCTACGCCACCATGAGAGGCTCCATATTTCTTTGATGCCTCGTCAATAATCTTAAGATAGTCGCAGTATTTCTTGCTTGCGTTGGACGTCCGAACCCCATGCAATGACCCCAACCCAGAGAGCACCCCCTTATTGACCACATCAATGATTCTCTGGTCCAGGATTACACAAGGCAGTGTTTTTACTTTCGCGCCGCAAAAATATAAAAACTTGGTGTATGTGGATAGGCCTAGGCCACGAATGGATTTCGTCTTTGAGTAGTGCGCGTCCCAATCTTCGATGCCCAGTACAGCTTCCTTGAGGATTTCTTCAAGTAGAACTAGTTCATTGGAAATATTCTCGAAGTGATTTCCTCGCATGCCTGCAGGGTAACCCCACAGAATAGTGGCTATTGCGAGCCTCTGGTAATCGTTCTGCTTCGCTAGGGCGAACAGATCAGCTCTAGATAACTCAATCTCGTTCTTTTCCGAGAACATCTCTGACAGAATACGTGAAGCCGGCTTTCCATTCTGGATAAATTTTGCCCACGTACTCTTTCGTGTTGTAAAGGAATGCTCGTCAACCGGCATATTCTTGATAAGTTCTATGTAGCGATCCACAAGGCCTCCATTGGTCCCAACGTTGAGCGCACGCGCGAACCTTGTTGAGCGTCGCTACGCCCGCTCAAGGACAACGCGAAAACACAAACAACGCCAGACGTGCGAATTTGAAGCTTACTCCGCAAACAGCTGATTTTTGCAGCTTGGCTGCCAAAAAGTGCTTTGCGGAACCTGTAAATGGTTAGTGAACAACAAACTACCAGAAGGGAAACGAAGAACGCAATTTTCGTTCGCACTTTACCCGAGCAGCGAACTGCCCGAACAAAGCCACCTAGCCTAGTGTCTTGATTTACTAGAACACTACAATTTGCGATGAGTTTTTTACTGAACGACCGGGGTTGATTCGGACACAAAAAAAGGCGAGCTTAAGTTCGCCTCTTTTCATTAGTGTTTAACACCAGTTTCCCTCTAAATTTGTCGTGTTCAACAAATGTGGGCGGGTGCAAGACCCGCCCCTACCAACGAAAAATCAACCAATAATAAAAAACCCGCCAAATGGCGGGTTTTCCAATCAATTTCAGAGCCTAAGGGCAACTGACAACTACGATTTTACTCGCGGTAATCTTCCGGGCTTGGACATGCACACATCAGATTCCGGTCGCCGTACACGTCGTCGATACGCGTCACTGTTGGCCAGAACTTGTTGTCGGCAACGTACTGCGTTGGGAACGCGGCGTATTGACGGTCGTAAGCGCGGTCCCAGCCGGCGTCGAAAATGTCGGCCATGGTGTGCGGCGCGAAGTGCAGCGGGCTGTTGTCCGCGGTCCATTCGCCGGCTTCCACTTTGGCAATTTCAGCGCGGATAGAAGTCATCGCTTCGATGAACTTGTCCAGCTCAGCTTTGGATTCTGATTCGGTTGGTTCAATCATCAGCGTACCAGCAACCGGGAATGACATCGTTGGTGCGTGGAAACCGTAGTCCATCAGACGCTTGGCGATATCCATTTCGGTGACGCCCGTGGCTTCTTTCAGTGGACGCATGTCGATAATACATTCGTGCGCAACGCGACCATTGGTGCCTTTGTACAGCACCGGGAACATCGGGTCGAGCTTGGCTGCCATGTAGTTCGCGTTCAGGATCGCCATTTCGGTTGCCTGACGTAAGCCATCGCCGCCCATCATTTTGATGTACATGCAGCTGATTGGCAGAATGCCGGCGCTACCGAATGGTGCAGCAGATACTGCGCCGTTGTTGGCGCCGGTGTCTTCGATTTTCACCACAGCGTGGTTTGGCAGGAATGCCGCCAGCTGTTTTTTCACACCGATTGGACCCATGCCAGGGCCGCCACCGCCGTGCGGAATACAGAAGGTTTTGTGCAGGTTTAAGTGCGATACGTCAGCACCGATAAAGCCTGGTGATGTCACACCAACCTGCGCGTTCATGTTGGCGCCGTCCATATAGACCTGGCCGCCATGGGCGTGGATGATGTCACACAGCTCACGGATGGATTCTTCAAATACACCGTGCGTGGACGGGTATGTCACCATGATCGCGGCTAAGCGGTCTGATACGGCTTCGGCTTTGGCTTTTAAATCGGCCATATCGATGTTGCCAGACTTGTCACAGTCCACCAGCACCACTTCGAAGCTCGCCATCGCGGCAGTTGCCGGGTTGGTACCGTGCGCAGACACCGGAATTAAACAGATGTTGCGGTGACCTTCGCCACGGCTTTCGTGGTATTTGCGGATCGCAATCATACCAGCGTATTCGCCTTGCGCGCCTGAGTTCGGCTGCATCGACATTTGATCGTAACCAGTGATGTTGACCAGCCAGTCGGCCAGTTCACCAATCATCTGGTAATAACCTTCGGCTTGATTTTTTGGCACGAACGGGTGCAGTGCACCAAATTCTGGCCAGGTCACCGGGATCATTTCGGCAGTGGCGTTTAACTTCATCGTGCACGAACCTAATGAAATCATTGAGTGGTTCAGTGCTAAGTCTTTGTTTTCCAGCTTTTTGATATAACGCAGCATCTCAGTTTCGCTGTGATACTGGTTAAATACCGGGTGCGTTAAGTACTTGGAAGTACGCACTAAATCAGCCGGAATTGAGCTTGAACCTTTGGCAACAATAGCCGCGTCCAGCGCTGCTACATCCAGGCCGTGGCCCAAACCGAAGACGATATCAAACAGTTCTGCGATATCAGCAGCAGTAGTGGCTTCGCTGAAGCTGGTGCCTAAAGTGTCGGCTAAGTCAGTCCGGAAGTTCACGCCAGCGGCTTCAGCACGGGCGATGACTTCTGCACGATTTGCCACGCTAAACGTCACAGTGTCGAACCAGCTGTTGTGTTTCAGCGCAACGCCTTTGGCCGTTAAGCCTGCGGCGAATACGTCAGCAGAGCGGTGAATACGCTCAGCGATGTTTTTCAGGCCAACCGGGCCGTGGTACACGCAGTAGAAAGACGCCATGTTGGCCAGTAACACCTGTGCAGTACAGATGTTGGAGTTGGCTTTTTCACGGCGGATATGTTGTTCCCGCGTTTGCATCGCCATCCGCAGCGCCTGGTTACCGCGGCGATCTTTCGACACACCGATGATACGGCCTGGCATCGAGCGTTTGTAATCGTCGCGGGTGGCGAAGAATGCTGAGTGTGGGCCACCAAAAGCCATTGGCACACCAAAACGCTGGGCTGAGCCTAACACCACGTCAGCGCCTAATTCGCCCGGTGCTTTTAACAGCAACAGCGCCATTGGGTCAGTTGCTACAGCAACAACAGCTTTTTTCGCTTTTAAATCAGCAATTAACTGCGCATCGTTGCGTACTTCGCCTGTGGTAGACGGGTACTGGATCAACGCACCGAATACATCGTGGTTCACTGCGTCTGCCGCAGGGCCTACCACAGTGTCAAAACCGAACATCTCGGCACGGGTCCGCACCACGTCAATCGTTTGCGGATGCACGTCGTCAGCGATGAAATAAGTATTGGATTTGTTTTTGGTGACGCGTTTGGCCAGTGCCATCGCTTCAGCAGCAGCTGTGGCTTCGTCCAGCAGCGACGCAGAAGCCAGTTCCATGCCGGTTAAATCTAATGACACTTGCTGGAAATTCAGCAGGGATTCTAAACGGCCCTGCGCAATTTCTGGCTGGTATGGCGTGTACGCCGTGTACCAGCCCGGGTTTTCCAGCACGTTACGCAGAATCACGTTTGGCGTGTGCGTTGGGTGGTAACCCATACCGATGTATGATTTGAAGATTTTGTTTTTGCTGGCAACTGCTTTTAAGTAGGACAGCGCTTCCACTTCGTTAACTGCTTCGCCTGTCGCCAGTGGCGTGGTCAGACGGATACCGGCCGGCACGGTCTGAGCGATTAGCTCTTCCACGCTGCTCAGACCTAATTCGGCCAACATGGCCTGAGTCTGTTCAGCGTCCGGACCAATGTGGCGGGCGATAAATTCTTGGTGATTCGCAAGTTGCGACAGGGTTTTGACTGAAGTGGTCATGCCTGAGATTCCTGATAGTGAACTTAAAAGCTGTTTGTACGCAGCAGGTGGCAGTTGGGCCACCGGCGGCCGAAATTCAGTGTTGGCCAGCCAGCTGGCCACAAGGCTGTGCCCGCCGCTAAATCAAAGCCCCGTAAAACGGGGCTTTGCGGCGCTGGCTCTTAGCCTGGCTTATTCTTCGTCGATGGCGTTTTTGTAACCAGCGGCGTCTAACAGACCAGCCACTTCGGCTTCGTCGGACGCTTTGATTTTGAACATCCAGCCGTCAGTGTATGGTGCGCTGTTGACCAGCTCTGGTGAATCGGTCAGTGCTTCGTTCACTTCGAGAATTTCACCGGCGATTGGTGCGTAGATATCAGAAGCAGCTTTGACTGATTCAGCGACTGCAACGTCGTCGCCCTGAGCGACAGAGTCACCCACTTCCGGCAGCTCAACAAATACCATGTCACCCAGCAGGTCCTGAGCGTGCTCAGTAATACCTACGGTGTACACACCGTTGCCTTCACTGCGCAGCCACTCGTGAGAAGATGCATACTTTAATTCGGTAGGGATATTGCTCATTTAATTATTCCTCGGACCTAACTCGACGTTTTTTATTGAGTGTTTGTATAAAAAATTCTGCAAAAGCCAGTTTAGACGACTTTTTTGCCCATGCGGACAAAAGACGGCTTGACCACTTTAACCGGCACTAATTTACCACGGATGTCCACTTCAGCGCTGTCGCCGGTCGAAGCCGGTACACGGGCCATCGCAATAGAATAACCTAAGGTTGGTGAAAAAGTCCCTGAAGTAATTTCACCTTCGCCGCCGTCAACGACGACGCGCTGACCATGACGTAACACGCCTTTTTGTTCCATCACCAGACCAACCAGCTTGTCAGTACCCGCTGCTTTTTGTTGTTCCAGTACAGCACGGCCGATGAAGTTCCGATCGCTTGGTTCCCAGGCGATGGTCCAGCCCATGTTGGCGGCTAATGGCGATACGGTTTCATCCATATCCTGGCCATACAGGTTCATGCCCGCTTCTAAACGCAGCGTGTCGCGTGCGCCTAAACCGGCAGGTTTTACACCCGCATCTAACAGTTGTTGCCAGAAATCAGCCGCTTGGGCTTCTGGTACAGAAATCTCGTAGCCGTCTTCACCGGTGTAGCCTGTGGTGGCGATAAATAAATCACCGGCTTGCACACCAAAGAATGGTTTCATGCCAGCAACAGCAGCTTGTTGTTCAGCAGTCAGGATAGTGGCGACTTTGGCTTTGGCGTTCGGGCCTTGTACCGCGATCATCGCGAATTCAGGACGCTCAGTGACGCTGACGTCAAAGGCTTTGGCTTGTACGTTGATCCAGGCTAAGTCTTTTTCGCGGGTGGCGGAGTTCACTACTAAGCGGAAGAAATCTTCAGTCAGGAAGTAGACGATTAAGTCGTCGATGACGCCACCGGCTTCATTCAGCATGCCGCTGTATAAGGCTTTGCCAGGGACTGTGAGTTTGGCCACGTCATTGGCCAATAAGAAACGCAGGAATTCGCGGGTGCGGGTGCCTTTGAGGTCAACGATGGTCATGTGTGACACGTCGAACATGCCGGCGTCCTGACGCACAGCGTGGTGCTCTTCAATCTGTGAACCGTAGTGCAGTGGCATGTCCCAGCCGTTGAAATCAACCACTTTTGCGCCAGCTTCCAGATGTTTTGCGTATAACACAGTTTGTTGAGCCATCAGTACTTTCCTCTGGTGCCGGTGCATAGCCGGCTGTCTAGGTATCAAACCTGTAAGGGCAGAAAGTGACACAGTAGGTCGGGCGGATGCCGTTATAACCGACTGGCCACCAAAAGATGGCCCGGATTATAACTGATGGGCTCAGCGTCAAATAGCCCCTTTTCGATTAGATTTAATAATCCGAAAACAGGCTCTATCACCGCACTAACCGATCAACGTTACAGCGAGATGACGCCAGGCCGCGCCACGGCTGGCAAATCGCCCTGATTACCCAGCGCAGCAGCCAGCAGCTGCCGCTTCACCGGCGCCAGCTGATTGGTCGCCGCCATACCAACAGCTCGTACCAGCTTGGCCAACGGATGCTGCAGCATAAAGCCGCGTTTGAAGGCTTCCATCAACGCAATCATCTGTTGCGCCTCGGCTTTACGCCAGCGTTCGTACTGCCTAAGCATGCGTTGCTCGTTACAGGTTCGACCAGTGGAGATATTTTGTACTATTAGTTCTGCTAATGCACAAACATCCATCAGACCAAGGTTCATGCCCTGCCCGGCCAGCGGATGGATGGTATGCGCCGCATCTGCGACCAGCACGGCATTATGCTTCACCCATTGGCTGGCATAACGCATTTTCAGCGGATAACTGCGCCGCTCAGTCTGCACGCTGAGCACACCGAGCACCGACTGACTGGCCGCCGTCAGCGCCTGATTAAATTGTTCAGCAGGTAGTGCAATCAGCTCGGCCGCGCGCTCCGGCGCCACACTCCAGACAATTGAAACAAGATGCGGATCGGCCAGTGGCAATAACGCCAAAGGTCCGGTCGGCAAAAATACCTGGCGGGCGGTCGCCTGATGCGGCGCGCTGGTGCGCACCACGGCGACTAAACCATGATGATCGTAATCCCAGAACGCCAAAGGCATTTTTAACTGCTCGCGTACCTGCGAATTGGCCCCGTCGGCCCCAACCAGCAATTTGCTGATGTAGGCGCTGCCGTCGGCAAGCGTCAGCAGATTCTGCCGCTCGCTGGCGCTGATTTGCTGGATGCGGGCATCAAACTTCCATTGGATATTCGGATACTGTTGGGCACGTTGATATAAACAACCACGCAGTTCTTCGTTATCAACAATCCAACCGAGCGCCGCATCGCCCGTCATGGCGGAAATATCGAGTGCACCTAAATCGCTGGTGGCAAATTCGATGCGGGCAAAGCTATCTGCTTCCCACACCTGCATTTGCTGATAGGCCGGTTTGGCGTTTAACAATTGCCAGACGCCGAGGCTATCGAGCACGCGCTGCGACGCCAGATTCAGCGCACTGACGCGACTTAAGCTGACCGCACCGGCTTGCGGTGCCGGGCCTTGCTCCAGCACGGTGATTTGCAAATCCGGGCTATTTTTCGCCAGCAACAATGCCAGGGTCAGGCCAGCACTGCCGGCGCCGGTGATCAGAATATCGGTATCTAACATGATGAATGTCCGGTGGCGGCGCCTTTTGCTTCATAAGAGGCCGCATGAGTGGCTGTTTGCTGATACAGCACGATCTGTTGCTGCTGGCTGGCGAGCGGCGATAGCCCCATCGTCAGCGCGGCAAAGGGTTGTTTTAATACGTTGCACTGGTTTAATACGCTAAGGCCAATGCTGCGACCGAGCGCCAGCAGTTTGCTGTCGTTGGAAAATAATCGCACCAGACTGTCAGTAAAACCCACCACCTGCGCCATGTCGGCACTTCGCAGAAGCTGATATTGCCGGGTCAAGCCATATGCGCCAGCGTCCTGCAGATCAGCGCCAACGTCGGGCGAAGCAGCGTCGGTGTGCAGCGCCAGCAGCTGCAACAGCGCATCTAAATCCCGCAGCGCCAAGTTAAAACCTTGTCCGGCAATCGGATGTAAGTTGTGCAGGCTATTGCCGCAGAGTACCAGGCGGTGGTCGGCGGCTTTTGCTGCGGTTTTTAACTTGAGCGGGTAAACCACGCGGTTACCCACACCGGTAAAAGTCCCGGCGCTGTAGCCAAACGCCTGCTGCAACGCCTGAACAAATTCGGCTTCCGGCAGTGCCTTGAGTGCTACGGCCTGCTCTGGCTGACAAGTCCAGACCAGCGAATAACGCTGCTGCGTTAATGGCAATAACGCCAGCGGACCATCAACAGTGAAACGTTCAAAGGCTTTGCCCTGATGCGGCGCAGCGACTGCTACATTCGCAATCAGCGCACTTTGCTGATAATCGTGTTGCACACCATCGATGCCGGCAAGCGCGCGGCTTGGCGAATCCCCGCCTTCGCACAGCACTAATAAACGACAACTGAGCTCAGCGCCGCTTTGCAGCTGCAAATGCCGCAGCTCACGCTCAGTGCGGATGGCACTGATTTGGTCCGGTCTGAACCAGCAAAGCTGAGTTGCCGGCACTTGCTGTAACTGTTGATACAACAGCCGGCCAATCCATTCGATTTCAATAACATAACCCAAAGCGCTGCGGCCAAACTCAGTGGCGGTTAACCGGCTTTTACCAAAATGGCCGCGATCCGACACCTGAATATGTTCAATAGCACAGGCATGCGGTTTTAACTGCGGCCACAGGCCCCAGCTGGCTAACAACGCCACACTGCCGGCAGATAACGCAATGCTGCGGCTGTCAAAACTAGTGGTATGTTGGGCTACCGGCTCGGTGCTTTGCTGTTCAACACTTTGCTGTTCAATGATGGCAATGCGCAAGGCCGGCAACAGCTGGGTGATTTGCAGCGCCAGCATGGCGCCGGTCATGCCGCCGCCGGCGATCACCATATCAAATGGCTTGTCACTGTTATTTGCCGTGCTTTGGGCTGAACTCACATCTGCTCCTGTGCTTGGGCTGCTACAAATGCCGCTAAAAACAACTGTCGT
>JAIXSW010000130.1 GCA_027484495.1 Gammaproteobacteria bacterium | reverse complement strand
GGCTTGTCCGGCACAGCCTGTGGGGCCGGCGCTGTGGCAACAGCCGGCTCCTGTGGCGACAAGTCCAGTTCAAACTGTGCTTGTTCATCCGCCGGAGCGGGCACATGGTCAGTGTGCGGGTAACGTGCAGACCGCATCTGCGCATCGACCGTGGTCTGATCAACGCGCGGATCCAGCGCTGCAGCGAGCGGTGAGCCGACTAAATCGCCGGCAGCCATCATGTAGTCTTTTGGCGCGATCTTTTCCGCTTGTTTCTGCTGATAATTGACTTGCTGTAAGCGGACAAACAATAGCGCGGCGACTGCAGCCATAAAGGCATACAACATATTGCTGCCACCCAGCTGCATAAAGGCCGATGCCAATAAAGGCCCGATACTGGCGCCAAGGCCAAAGGTCAGCAAGATGGTCGCCGATAACGCCACCCGTTCATGTTGCTCAATATTCTGATTGGCCAGCGCGGCACCGAGCGGGTACAAAGTAAAGGCAAACACGCCAAATACAAAAGTGAAACCCAGCTGCAACCAGCCGCTAAGTGGCAATAGCGCCATTGCCAGCACCAAAATGCCCAAAATCACACTGTTGGTGCGGATCAGCCGGCTACGGCGGACCCGGTCAGATAATTTCCCCATCGGCCACTGAGCCAGCAAGCCGGCCATGACCGTCGTGGCCATATAAGCTGCGACCTGTTCGGTATTCATGCCCTGACTGGCGGCAAAAGCGGGGGCTAAGCCATAAAATGAGCCAACAATCACGCCGGCCATTGCGATGGTGGTCAGCGACTGCGGTACTTTTTGCCAGAACACTTTGATTTGCAGCGGCGCCGGTTTTAATGGCTGTGGGTGGATCCGCCGGGTCAGCGCCAACGGCACAATACAGAGCGCAAAACAAATCGCGACCAATAACAGCGGTTTAATCGTTAGTTCCGGGTTCAGGCTCATCGCCCCCTGGCCAAGCACCAGTCCCAAATAAGACACAATCATGTAGCTCGCAAAGATAGTGCCGCGGTTTTTAGTGTCGGCCTGCTCGTTCAGCCAGCTTTCCAGCACCATGTACTGACACATCATACACATGCCGACAATGAGGCGCAGAATCAGCCAGATCTCCAGCTGTTCAACCAGCGCATGGCCAAGCGCCGACGCCGTTACAACACCGGCACTGGCGACAAAAGCGCGGATATGGCCGACCCGGGCAATCAAACGATGGCCGATCTTTGACCCCAGTACCAGCCCGAGGTAATAGGCGGACATCATGGCGCCGATCCAGACTTTGGCGACGTCCATTGATGCCAGCTTCAGGCCGAGATAAGTCGTCAACAAACCAGCAGCCAGCACCATTAATAATGTGGCGCCATACAACGACGAAAAAGAGCGGATAGTCGCCGCCATGCTTCATCCTTTTTTTAGTGCGTGGCACAAGACCCCGCGGGTCCAGGCCATAAAAACAAAACCGCAGCATGGGCTGCGGTTTTTCATGGTTTTATTTAACCCGCATCCCAGGGGTGGCACCGTCGTCCGGGCTTAACAGGAAGATCTCACTGCCACCCGGGCCTGCTGCCATTACCATGCCCTCTGACATGCCAAATTTCATTTTGCGTGGCGCCAGATTCGCCACCATCACCGTCAGACGGCCGACCAGCTGTTCCGGCTGATAGGCGGCTTTAATGCCGGCAAACACCTGACGGGTTTCGTTGCCTAAATCCAGTTGCAGACGCAGCAGTTTATCTGCGCCCTCGACATGTTCGGCACTGACGATTTTGGCGATCCGCAGGTCCAACTTCGCAAAGTCATCAATATTGATGGTCGGCGCAATAGCCTCAATCTCAGTCGTGGCCGCGTTTGCAGCCGGCTTCGCGCCTGCAGAAACAGCTGCTGGCTGCAGATTGTCTTTCGACGCATCAACCATCGCCTGCACTTTAACCGGATCCACGCGTTGCATCAGCGCTTTAAATGGCTGGATGGCGTGATTCAGTAATGGTTGTTGATAATTGTCCCAACGCAGTTCGCTGTTTAAGAAGATTTCCACTTCTTTCGCCATATTCGGCAGCACCGGCGCTAAATAATGCATCAGCACGCGGAACAGGTTGATGCCCATTGAGCAGACATCCAGCGTTTCCTGCTGTTTGCTGTCGTCTTTGGCCAGCACCCATGGCGCTTTGGCATCGATATACTGATTGGCTTTGTCAGCCAGCGCCATAATGTCGCGGATGGCGCGGGCATATTCACGCTCTTCAAACGACGCCGCGATGCTGTCACCCTGGGCGATAAATTCAGCGAAAAGTTCTGGCTCAGCCAGTGTTGCCGACAATGTGCCGTTGAATTTCTTCGTCACAAAGCTGGCGCAACGGCTGGCGATATTGACTACTTTACCGACCAGATCGGCATTCACTTTTTGCGAGAAATCATCGAGATTCAGGTCGAGATCGACGATGCCGGAAGTCAGTTTCGAGGCGAAATAATAACGCAGATACTCCGGGTTCAGATGCTCGAGATAGGTGCGGGCCTTGATAAAGGTACCGCGGGATTTCGACATCTTGGCACCATTGACGGTGACAAAACCATGCGCGAATACACTGGTTGGTTTGCGGTAACCGGCGCCATGCAACATTGCCGGCCAGAACAGGCTGTGGAAATAAATGATGTCTTTGCCGATGAAATGGTAGACCTCAGCGTCTGAATCCAGCTGCCAGAACTGGTCAAAATCGACGCCGGTTTTACTGCAGTAATTTTTAAAGCTGGCCAGATAGCCAATAGGCGCGTCTAACCAAACGTAGAAAAATTTGCCCGGAGCGCCCGGGATCTCAAAGCCAAAATACGGCGCATCGCGGCTGATGTCCCATTGCTGCAGGCCGTCTTTAAACCATTCCTGCAGTTTATTGGCCATCTCGTTTTGCAGGGCTCCGCCACGGGTCCAGTCCTGCAACATTTGCTCAAAGGCCGGTAAATCAAAGAAATAATGCTCAGAGTCTTTTAACACCGGCGTCGCGCCGGATACCACTGATTTTGGATTTTTCAGCTCGGTCGGGCTGTAAGTCGCGCCACAAACGTCACAGCTGTCGCCGTTTTGATCCAAAGCGCCGCACTTCGGGCAATCGCCTTTGACAAACCGGTCCGGCAGGAACATTTGTTTTTCCGGGTCAAACAGCTGGCTGATCGAGCGGCGTTTGATATAACCACCGGCGTCGAGTTTGGTATAAATCTCACTGGCAAAAGCCTGGTTTTCGCTGCTGTGCGTGCTGTGATAGTTGTCAAAACCGATCAGGAATTCGGCAAAATCAGCCTGATGTTCAATCGCGGTCTGGGCAATCATTTGTTCCGGCGTCAGGCCAAGTTGCTGCGCTTTAAGCATGATTGGCGTGCCGTGGGCGTCATCGGCACAGACGTAATAACACTGATGACCACGCGCTTTCTGAAAACGGGACCAGATGTCGGTTTGAATGTATTCGAGCAGATGCCCAAGGTGAATAGGGCCGTTAGCATAAGGTAAGGCGCTGGTGATTAAGATTTTACGTGTCGTCATGAACCGGCTCTGTATCGATGAATGCAATGAAAACAATGGGGGACATGATACAATAGCCAGCCTCAAAGCGCGACACTGCCGGCGCAGTTGTCCGCTGCAATTCGTTTGATCGATGGAGTTGCCGCGATCTGGTTGTCGCCCATACAAGGAACAGCTTGTGTTTTCATTCTGGAAAAAAACCACGACCACACCACAGACTGACTGGCCGGAATCTCTGACCAGCCTGCTTAGCCAGCCTTTTTCGGCCATTTTACCGCTGGCACTGACTGAAATTGCCGATATTGCATTAAACAAGACGGAGCTTTCCCTGACGTTGCCATTTCCGGCGTTATGGCTGCAGGCTGAGCTGCAGCAACAGCTGGATGCGCGGGCGCTGGCGTTGCAGGCGACAGTGCATTGGCGTAACGAACTGCCGGCGGCTTTTGGCACGGTCAAGCAAGTGGTACTGGTGGCTTCCGGCAAAGGCGGCGTTGGCAAATCAACGACCGCGGTCAATCTGGCAGTCGCACTGGCGCAGCAAGGTGCCCGCGTCGGGCTGCTGGATGCCGATATCTATGGTCCGTCGATCCCGCTGATGCTGGGTGAAGCACAAAGCCGCGCCACCTCACCGGACGAAAAACATTTAAATCCGCTGCAGAAATTCGGCATTTATCTGCAGTCGATTGGCTTTTTAGTGGATCCGGAAAACGCCACGGTTTGGCGCGGTCCGATGGCCAGCCAGGCGCTGATGCAGCTGGTGAATGAAACTTTGTGGCCGGAGCTGGATTATCTGGTCGTGGATATGCCGCCCGGCACCGGTGATATTCAGCTGACGATGTCGCAGAAACTGCCGGTAGCCGGCGCGGTGATTGTCACCACGCCACAAGATGTGGCGCTGGCGGATGCGAAAAAAGGCATCCAGATGTTCCGGCAGGTCAATATTCCGCTGTTGGGACTGATTGAAAACATGAGTTTTTATCAGTGTCCGCAATGTGGTCACGAAGACGATATTTTTGGCACGGCCGGCGGGCTGGAACTGGCACAGCGTTATCAGGTGCCGGTGCTCGGGCAATTGCCGTTGCAGGCAGCTATTCGTGAAGCCGGTGATGCCGGCAGTCCGATTGTGTTGCAAAAAGACCATCAAACCGCTGAAATCTATCAAAAAATGGCACAGCAGCTGATCTTCACTTTATACTGGCAAACCCGGCTTAGCCCGCAACAGGCTGTCGAAATAATAATGACGGATGATTAACATGAGACTTTGTGATCGCGATATCGAACAATATCTGGCGGAAGGCCGGATCCAGATCGAACCCAGACCTGCCGCCGATATGATTAGCGGAGTCAGCGTTGATATCCGGCTCGGTCATAAATTCCGCACCTTTCGCGCTTATGCCGCGCCGTTTATTGATTTATCCGGTCCGCGCGAAGAAGTACAGCAGGCTTTAGACTCCGTGATGAGCGACGAAATTGTGCTGACCGATGATGAAGCATTTTTTCTGCATCCGGGCGAGCTGGCGCTGGCCATTACCCTTGAATCGGTCACGTTACCGGCCGACATCGTGGGCTGGCTGGACGGGCGTTCAAGTCTGGCGCGGCTGGGGTTGATGGTGCACGTGACGGCACACCGGATTGATCCGGGCTGGTCTGGCAATATAGTGCTGGAGTTTTATAACAGTGGTCGCTTGCCGCTGGCGCTTCGTCCCAATATGAAAATTGGCGCGTTGAACTTTGAATTGATGACGGGCGAAGCGGCCCGGCCTTACAACAAACGCGAAGACGCCAAATATCGGGCGCAAAGCGGAGCGGATGCCAGCCGGATTGGCCAGGACGATCCAGGCCACGCCTGAGTCAGCATCGCAGAACTAAAGCTGCAGAAATTAAAAAGCCCATACAAAACGTATGGGCCGAAGCAATAAAGCAAAAATGAAGCAGGGCAATTATGCTGGATTTTTGCTTGTCTATGCAAGATCAGCTTGCAGCTTTTTTGCTGCGGCACAGCGTTGTCAGGTCAGTGTCAGGCAAAAATACTGCATAAATAGCCAAAAATGCCTGATACAAAAGGAACTTCGTGATGAAACTGGCAGATATCGGCCGACTGTTGATCCTCGCCGCAATCTGGGGCGCATCGTTTTTATGCATTCGGGTGGCGGTTCCGGCATTTGGGCCGGGTGCACTGATGACAGGCCGGGTCGGGCTTGCCGCTTTGTTTTTAGCCATCATCGGACTGTTGTGGCGTAAACGGCTGATTTGGCGCGGTAAAGTACGCCATTTCCTACTGCTGGGGCTAGTTAATTCGGCCTTGCCATTTTTCCTGTTTGCTTATGCGGCGCACTGGTTAACGGC
>JAIXSW010000210.1 GCA_027484495.1 Gammaproteobacteria bacterium | reverse complement strand
GCCGGTGAAAACATCAGCTGGAGCGGTAATAGCAAACAGCTGTACTGGAACCTCGGGCCAGAACTGTATCACGCCAATCTCAGCAGCGTTTTTGCCGTCGGCAGCGATAAAGCGGCGGACAGCTTTAAAGTCGCCAACGGTCAGAATATCAGCTTTGCCACCCCGGCTTATCAGGCCGAAGGGCTGGTCGCATTTGTTGGTGGTCAGGTCATCACGATGGCAGGCGATCAAGTGATTGCCGACGGTGTGGTGCTGGTTGAGGGCAATAAAATCAAAGCTGTTGGTTCCGCAACTGACGTGAAAATCCCGGCGGGCGCCAAAGTCATCGATATCAAAGGCAAAACGCTGATGCCAGGCCTGTTTGATGCCCATGCCCACGGTAGCCAGGGTGTGAATCAAATCATCCCGCAGCAAAACTACGCTAACTATGCGTCGCTGGCGCTCGGGGTCACCAGTATCCACGACCCGTCCAACGACACACAGGAAATTTTCACCGCCAGTGAACTGCAGAAAACCGGGCAAATTGTCGGCCCGCGCATCTTCTCCACCGGCACGATTTTATACGGTGCTTATGGCGCCGGTTATACCTCGCATGTTGATAGCGTCGACGATGCCCAGTTTCATCTGGAGCGATTAAAGAAAGTCGGCGCTTTCTCGGTAAAGAGCTACAACCAGCCACGGCGCAATCAGCGGCAGCAGGTGATCCAGGCTGCGCGCGAACTCGATATGATGGTGGTGCCGGAAGGTGGTTCGCTGCTGCAGCATAACCTCAGCATGGCAGTTGATGGCCATACCACGCTGGAACACTCTCTGCCGGCTGCAAAACTTTACGACGATGTCAAACAACTGTGGCGTGCCACCAAAACCGCTTATACCCCAACCTTAGTGGTGGCCTATGGCGGTATTTGGGGTGAAAACTACTGGTATGACAAAACCGAAGTGTGGAAACACCCACGGTTATCGAAATATGTGCCAATGGATGAGCTACGGCCACGCAGTATGCGCCGCCCCACAGCGCCGGACTCGCATTACAACCATTTCAGCATCGCTAAAATGGCGAAGGAACTGAGCGATGAAGGCGTGATCACCAATATCGGTGCGCATGGCCAGCGCGAAAGTTTAGGCGCGCACTGGGAGATCTGGATGTTTGCTCAGGGCGGCATGAGCCCGTTACAGGCACTGAAAACGGCCACCATCAATCCGGCTAAAACCTTTGGCATGGACCATCAGTTAGGCTCAGTTGAAGCCGGTAAACTGGCTGATCTGATTGTCATCGATGGCAACCCGCTGGCAGATATCCGTCAAAGCGACCGGGTGCAATATACGATGGTGAATGGCCGCTTGTTTGACGCCGAGACGATGCATGAACTAAACGGCCAGCAACAACAACGCAAACCGTTTTATTTTGAAAAACACTAAATTTAGTCTGCTGCTGTAAAACCAAAACGCCGGTGTAAACCGGCGTTTTTCTTTCTATTTTCTGCACCTGTTACACAGGTTTAATGCACTTTTCACTCACTGATTCCACCTTTATGCTGTTGCAAATTTGTAGTTTGGAGTGTGATGTGTCTGTGAAAGCCCTGATGCCCATGTTGTTCCTCGGTCATGGTAGTCCAATGAATGCGCTGGAATCGAACCGCTGGACAGCGCAGTGGCGTCTCGCTACAGCGGACCTGAAGCCAAAAGCAATTCTGCTGATTTCGGCGCATTGGGATAAACCAGGCTTGCATGTACTCACCGACCCCCACCCACGCACCATTCATGATTTTGGCGGCTTTCCGCCGGCGTTGTATCAACAACAATATCCGGCGCCGGGCTCGGCCGCGCTCGCCGGGTTAGTGTTGGAATTGTTAGCCGACATGGACGCGCAGCCAGATAGTGACTGGGGCTTTGATCACGGCGCCTGGTCAGTCCTTTGCCATGCCTTTCCGGCTGCTGATGTGCCTGTGGTGCAATTATCCGTCGACAGCCGGGCGTCAGTCAGCTGGCATCTGCAAGTCGGTGCTTTACTGGCGCCATTGCGCGAAGAAAGCGTACTCATCATCGGCTCAGGCAATATTGTGCATAACCTGCGTTTACTGGATTGGCAAAATGGTACGCCGCCCACATGGGCTCAGCAGTTTATGCACAAAGTTGAAGACGCTATCGCCCGCAGAGACTGGCCGGCGCTCAGCGATTATCAAAACTGGGGCCAAGCTGCAGCGCTGGCGGTACCGCACCCGGACCACCTGCTGCCGTTGTTTTATTTACTCGGAGCCAGCGAAACAGACGAACCATTCCAGTGGTTTAATCAGGATTTTACGCTGGGCAATCTGGCGATGCACAGCCTGCGGATTGGTGATCTCTGGATTTAAAGTCGGGACAGCTTGCGTTTTTCTTCCAGCCGCTCGGCGGCCTGACTCCACTGTTGCAGGCTGACATCTTGCTGCGACATCGTTTTGCTCAACGCCGGATGCGGTGCCAGAATCGCTGGTTTTGGCAGCAGCAAGCGCACCAAACCATCCAGCGCGGCAACTATGAGGAAACCCGCCAGGCAATAAACGGCTGCTACTTTTTGTTGTTTTGTTGGGTGCCAAGCCATGCTTTTACCTCTGCTAACCATTGTTCACGTTCGGCCGGTTTCAGCGCGCGTTCGGCAAAATAACCATATTGCAGCCGTTTGTCGGATTTGAGCTC
>JAIXSW010000041.1 GCA_027484495.1 Gammaproteobacteria bacterium | reverse complement strand
CATCGCGGTACCTTCATATCAGAACTATCTGAATGGGAACAGGCGTGCTGTTGCCGGTGCCTGCTTGGTCGAGTTATCGCAGTTTATGGAACGGGTGTATACCTCTAGCATGGTCTACAACGTCAATAATGGTGCGGCGACAGTTTTACCTGCCAGTAACTGCCGGCAAACACTGGATGCAACCTATACCTTCACTTTGTCTGCTTTAGCACAATCTTACACGTTATCAGCAGCACCAAAAGGTGCACAAAGCGGGGATACGGCGTGCGGTACTCTGACAATTGATCAAGCTGGTGTGCGAACCGCAGCAGGCAGCAGTACCGCTGCCCAAATCAAAAAATGCTGGGGTTAGTGGCGTTTTTGAAAAAATAAGTTAAATTAAATGTAAATTTCAGGTGTAAGGATATACCTGTGTTTACGAAAGGATACGGCCTCATTGAGGCCTTGCTGGCGTTGCTACTGACCAGCCTGATGCTGACTGCCGCATTACACTGTCAATGGTTTGCCCGCCGCGCCATGCAAGTTGCACTGGAGCAGATGACGGCCACGCATTTGTTGATTGATATCAGCCACAGTGTGAATTTTTCAACGCTACTGGCGGCTCAACCCATCATTATTAACGCGCAGCCATGTGCGACTTGTCCTGCCGTTACTTCGCAACAGGGTCGTGTTGTACAGCAATTATTGCAACAGCCGCTGGCTGCAGTCCTGGTTGACCCTGAACTCTGTATTGACGTTGGTGCAAAGGGCGTTCGTTATGTCCTGAGCTGGCAAAGCAATGTACCGCCGTCAGCTTCTGCCTCACAGGTTTGCCGCAGCGGCGTTGGCAGGCGTCAGATCGTATTGGACGGCACCCCGTGAAATGGCCAAGCCGGAGCAGGCCAGTCCGCGGGTTTTTATTGCTGCAGCAGATGATTGCATTGTTGCTGTCGGCACTGTTACTGCTGATGCTTACTCATGCTTTTGTTGTGCAGTGGCAGGCATTCAGGCAACAGAGTCAGCTGACTTTTTTACATCAGACCGCCATTCAGAGCCATACCTTGCTGCAGCGTGAACTGAGCCAGAGTGGTTTTTGGGCCGGACTTGGTGTGGCGCAGGTCAAGCCGCCACAACCGGCAACTCAGGTTCAAGGCGATTGTCACAGCCCAGGCATCGACAGCGGCAGTTTTCCGCTGGCTGGCCAGATCTGGCTGACTTTGTATGCTGGCGCCGTTGGCGCGGCAAATACACCAGTCTGCCTGACCAATGCAGTGAAACAATCCGATTTTATCCAGTTAAAGCATCTGGCGGGAGATCCGCTGCGGCTCGCCGATTTACGCGCCAATCGCAGCTACCTGCAACAAAATGGCTTGTCAGGCCGTTTCATCCGTAGTGGCGACGCCGGCCTGAACCCACAACTCTGGTATTGGCCATATCGGCATGAACTTTATTACGTCGCGAGGCAAACATTAGCAGGAGAGCTGGTGCCGGTACTGATGCGCAAACGCTTGGTGCGCAATCAGCAAGGTAACCTGACGATGGATACTGCGGCGGTGCTGGACGGTGTCGAGATGATCGCGGTTGAAATCGGTCTGGATCTCGATGCTGATGGCCTGGCCGAGCAATTCATTCCAGCCAGCCAGCTGGCGGCAGCAAGCTGGGGCCAACGCCAAACCATCCGTCAAATCCGGTATTTTGTGCTGTTGCGGGCATTGCAGGCTGAATCCGGCTATCGCAATCAACAACGCTACCAACTCGGACAACGTCAGTTTCAGGCGCGTGGCGATCCCTACCGGCGTTTATTGATTAGCAGTTCAGTGAAAGTTGCCCCCATGGAATAAGGAAAACATCCCATGCAAACAAAAGGATTTGTGCTGGTGTTATGCCTGCTATTTGGTTTGTTGATCAGTGCGTTGGCGCTCGCTGCATTAGTACTGAGTGAGCTGAGCAGCCGCTTTAATCAGGCCGGTCTGCAGCAAAAACGCCAGGCGCTGAGCGCTGAAGCTACAGTGCAAAGTCCGGTCGTGCGAGCAGGCCAACCAGCAATTTTGTCGCAATGCCCAGCTCAGTTTCAGGTGTGGCCGGCACATTGGCAGCAATGCCAGTTGCTGCGCACTGAACAGACTGATTTGAGTTCAAACGAAGCTGGCCAGATCCAACTCATCTGGCAAGTGGATCCATATACCCAAGGAGGGGAACTATGAAACATGTAGCTTTATACATCCTGATGGCAATTCAGCCTGTGACTGTGCTGGCACAGTCCGATGGTACCCAGGACAGTTATTGGCAGGAAACTGCAACCGGTACGCTGGTTGCCATGGACGCCTCGTCTGCCGGACAAGACTGTGAGCCGATACCGCGAATGGCTACGTACCAAAGTCGGCCACTAAGCGGTCCCGGCCCTTTCTCCCGCTTGCAGCTGAGCCGCTGTGGTCTGATTTTCTCGGGACAAAAAGCTGATATGTCGCTACTCCAAATCAGACCGGGATCTGCGGAGGTATATCAGGACACGTTACCTCCACCTGACGCTGACCAACTGCCATGGGGCTGGCGAAACATGGTGGGCAGCCGGGCGGACTATCAGCTGTTTTGGCTTGATCCCCTCAAGGCTGAACTGCGTTCAGTACAACT